>NZ_JAAHGN010000187.1:0-9153 GCF_010672485.1 Moorena sp. SIO2C4
GTCAGCGGTCAGCGGTCAGCGGTCAGCGGTCAGCGGTCAGCGGTCAGCGGTCAGCGGTCAGCGGTCAGCGGTCAGCGGTCAGCGGTCAGCGGTCAGCGGTCAGCGGTCAGCGGTCAGCGGTCAGCCTAATGCAGATAGCTGATAGCTGATAGCCTAATGCTGATAGCCTTTAGCCTAATGCTGATAGCTGATAGCCTTTAGCCTAATGCTGATAGCTGATAGCCTTTAGCCTAATGCTGATAGCTGATAGCTGATAGCTGATAGCCTAATGCTGATAGCTGATAGCCTTTAGCCTAATGCTGATAGCTGATAGCTGATAGCTGATAGCTGATAGCATACATATAATCAGAAGATAAATTGTCACAGTCCTGGTCAATAATACCGATCAGCGTATGTTAAACATGAGACAGTTAGCAACCCGCCCCCTTGGTGCGGAGTTTTAAACTTCCTTTTTGTGAAATCTTAGGCACATCAATCCTATGTTAGGCAAGTTACTGGACGGGCGTTACCAAGTGACTCAAGTCCTCGGTTCCGGGGGATTTGGCAAAACCTATTTAGCCAAGGACACGAAGCGTCCAGGTAACCCAAGCTGTGTTGTTAAGCAACTTCAGCCTCCCAATGGCTCTCAGACATTTTTAGAAACTGCTCGACGCCTATTTAGTAGGGAAGCTGAAACCCTTGAAAAGCTGGGAAATCATGACCAAATTCCTCGGCTTCTTGCCTACTTTGAAGAAGACCATGAGTTTTACTTGGTGCAACAGTTCATCGAAGGGCATCTCTTGAGCCAAGAGTTGTCCCCTGGTCACCGATGGCAGGAAAAACAGGTGATTGCGCTATTGCAGGAAGTCTTAGGTATTTTGGAATTTGTCCACCGTCACGGTGTGATTCATCGCGATATTAAGCCCGATAACCTGATCCGACGCACGGCAGATCAAAAGTTAGTCTTGGTGGACTTTGGTGCAGTTAAGCAAGTTCAAACTGATTTGGTTAGTGCCTATAGACAAACTCACCATACTGTGGTAGTAGGCACTCCAGGCTATATGTCCAGTGAGCAGGCTTTGGGTCAGCCCTGTCCTAGCAGTGATATTTATGCCCTAGGGATTATTGGGATTCAGGCATTAACTGGAATGTTACCAGATCAGTTTCAGGAAGACCTCAAAACTGGTGAAGTTAACTGGCAATCCCTGGTGTCAGTGAGTTTAGGATTGGCGAATGTCCTTACTAAAATGGTTCGCTACCAAGTCAAAGACCGTTACCAGTCGGCATCGCAGGTTTTACGAGACTTACAGAAACTGACTAGTAATTCAAAACCGTACTCCATCAATTCCCCGACCTACTACTCAATTCACAATATCCCCACAGTTGAAGAAAACTTCCCACCGGAGCAATTATCAAAGCCGTTCTCAGAGCAAAAAACTTGGGATGCAAATGCCGATAGAGGTTCTACTCCAAATAAACCAGCACCAACTCCCTTGCCTCCAACTAAGGCGGATAGATCGGATAATTTGTCTCTGATCATTGGCACTGGCATTGCCTTAGTTACTTCCTCGATAGCTGGTATGATCTACTCGATGCGTTCTAGCTCTTGGTCACCACCTAAAATAGTAAAACCAATTGCTCCTAGGAGTACACCCAATCACCGTTCAGATCCGGTGGTATATGAGCCACCAGCCCCAGCTGCCCCAGGTAATTGCCAGGTGACAGGTAATCCGTTCGCGAATGTGCGCTCCGAGCCTAACGGGTCAAAAGTTGGTCAGCTGAATCAGGGAACCAGTCTAGTTCTAACTGGTAGTGGACAACCTGGCTGGGTAGAAATTAGTTCACCGGTTACCGGGTGGGTGTTTACAAATTTGACTGACTGCGCACCAACGGTTGATCCAGTGGTGGCAACTGCTCCCAAGAGAAATGTTCCTAAGAGAAACGTTCCTAAGCAAAAAGTTTACCCAAAACCAAAACCTGTCGTCAGGAGGGCTCCATCGCCACCACAGACCCGTCAGCCAATACCAGCACAACCGGTAGATAATGGCTCACTAATTTTGGCAAGGGCAGTGGACAAGTATCAGGCAGGAAATATCAAGGGGGCAATTGCGATCGCACAAGATGTGCTGCCTAGTAGTCCCGCTTTCAATGGTGCCCAAAGCAAAATTGACCAATGGCACAATGAATGGGTATCCTTTGAACGCAAATTTGATCAGATTCAACAAGCCTATGAACAGGGTCGGTGGGTAGATGTGTTGAACTATGCTCAGAACAGCAATTTGCCAGCACGAGGCCATTGGCGTCTGAAGTTAAATCGAATCGTTGATCAAGCTCGGCGGCAACAAGCTCAAGCGGAAGCTAACCGAAAGCAACTTGCTGTACAGAATCAAATTGGCTCTAGAGCAAAGCAGCAAATTCAAAACAATACACAGCCAGCTCCACGACCGGTTTCTATTGCTGCACCATTGCCTAAACAGCCAGTGGTTACCGGTCAGAAAACTACTGCACCACCACCGTCTCAATCTACTAAAATCAAATATTACGTGATACTCAACGACGGCAGTGCTAGTGGTTTAGCAAAAGCCAGGAAAATTGTTCCTGGGGCTTTTTTGGGTCGATTCCCACAAGGTACTCGCATTCAGATGGGAGCATTCAAAAATGAAGCTAAGGCCAATGCTTTTGCTAACCAACTACGTCAACAAGGAATGTCTGCTTCAATCTATAGACCGTGATCCAGACCCGGTTATGGAATCGAGCATAGGAATGAAAATAGGAGAAAAACAAAGTTTTCGTAATAAATCGTAATATATTTGAGCTCCAATGGGATGTATATGAGTAATATAGCAATTTTATATCCCATAAGGCACAAAATGATCCCCCTAAATCCCCCTTATCAAGGGGGACTTTGAGATTGATCAGCCTACCTCATAAATCCTAGAAACGCGCTTAGTATTGTATCAGGATAAAAAACCCCGCAATGGTCACAAAAACAGTGTTAGATTTTAGGATCACCTAGGTACAGGGGTAAAACGAACCCGACGGGAAAAAGTTAGGATAAAACAAAACAAATGGGTTATTTACGATCTTTAGTGGTTCTACTGGTAATAGTGCTAATGCTCACGATGGGAATCGAAAGTAAAGCATGGGCAATCGATAAGGAATATATCTGCGAATTTTCGTCATCTAATCTTTGTCCTCCGAATGTGCTTAGTTATGACGCCAAGGTAATTAATAATCCGCACCATGATAGTGGAAAGGTGTACATGATTGCTAAAGAACCATCCCAAGTTGAGGTGACGTATGTTGATTAAAATAGCCAAAAACAGTTTGATGAAATTCAACTAAGCCGAGGAGAAGAAAAGGAAGATTTTATCACCCCGGAATTGTCCGTGGCTACGTACATCGTCAGGGGTAAGGTGGTGTTGGCAGCAATAGACGATGCTCGTTACGGTGAGGAGTTTATAGAGCAAATAAAGCAAGCCATGAGGCGATTCTTCAATTGAGGAGGCGGTTCGCAAAAAGCGACAAAAACCCAGAGTAGTTAGTATTAGTGGGACCCGGCACTTTTTTACGGAGAACTAGACGGGTTAAAGGGGTAAAAAAATCAATGATAATAACCGAGCGAGAAAGATATCGGAAGAGCATAAAAAGGGTGAAAATCAGCCGCAATACCTGGCTTTCGTGAACTCATCGATGTGCTGACCTGGACTCCCTTCCCTTGAACCTGGGTACCCTTGTCAATTTCATCAACCGAAGGGATAACTGCTTGATTTAATAACATAGTACAGGGTAATGGTTGAAAGCGTGAAAACAGGCTCACAAAATAAAATAAATCATCACTAGGTGGATACCAAAATTTTGTGTACGTAATATGGTATATCTATAAATGTTCGTTCAACTGAACCGTCAGCAGAGAACAAAAGTAGAGAGAAAATATGTTGAGATTGCTCAAGAACGTAATTACAATAGTGTGTTGTCTGATAATTACAACCCTTCTATCAACCCCGATCGCCTGGGCGAAACATGAAAGGTGCGACATAAACGCAGGATACACAGGATGTTTCCATATCATGGGTACCAAAGATTCATATACAATATTGAAGAGCTGGGATGATCGAATATTATTAACACTCGATGGTTATGCCTGTGATATTGAAATTAAGAAAAACCAGGGTAGCTACTACCAAGATCCAAACCCAACCAAGCTCCAGTTGGATCAAGAAGCCGAGAGAGAGGAAATCCAAATAGAAGCGAACGTACGTTCAGTTACTATATTTACCAGAAGTTGCAGCAGTTTAACGGTCTCTGCAGAGAAACCATATTATTTTGAATGAAGAGCGACAAATCTGGTAATACTAGACCAAAAAAAACCCAATAAAATAGGGTTAAGAACACAGCCATGAACCACGGATGTATAGCGGCCGTACCAAAGGCTTTGGAATGCTCTTGAGTGGATGAATCACCGGCTCACATACATGGTTCTTGGGCATGTATACAGTAAGAAATGATGGGAGCGAAATAATCGAAAAGACCGAAAAAAAAGAATGTGTTAAAAAGCCCAAAAACCCAGAGCGATAGAAGTAATATATGAGCGAACCAAGACCCTTAGTTTATGGGTAATGAAGCGGGAAAAACAGCACGGTAACGCGTGAAGTTCCGTTTCGATGTAAAGTATGGATGTGAACGGAAAAAACCGGTCACCGAGTTGGTTCCGTGCAAATGTAGATTAGGTACAGGGCGTATATAATGTCAGTAAAACAGAGAAACAATTTGAGCCCAGAGCAAAAGGAAAAGGAAAATAAACCAAAGAGGGCGTTTTTTATATGGTTTGCTGTGACCATGGTGTTTGTGATAATGATTACGTTGGTGGGTACGCCGGTCGCGCAAGCGAGCAGCGTACAAAATATTTGTAATTTTCAACTGAACTCCTTGGGGAGGTCCTGGTGTGAACCAAGCCTGATCGAGCACGATGATGACGACAATGCCTGGCGATTGAAGAATGAAAGCCACCATAAAGGAACCATGGTATTGTATGGATTAGAGCCGACCAGTCTGGAGTTATTTTATGACTATGTCAACCAAGACCAAAACCGAAAGGCTTCCATGGACCTAGGAGAGAGGGAAGAAAAGTTAATTAGTATTACCGAGCAGATAAATGCAATAGATGTTGTAGTTTCTGAGGGCTATGTGTTGATAGGAGCAAAGGACTTAAATTATACAGAAACCGAAAGCAACTTTGAGGTGTATAAGAAATACTTTGATGATATCTCAGAAATGTATTATGATTTTATAAAAAACTAACAGGATGTTTGGAGCACAGACCGCCAAAAAGACCAGGGAATTGAGCAAAGAAAAAGGCATATTGAAAGAAACGATTGTCCCTTTGTGAAAAGCGGTATAGCAAGAGCATAAAAAGAGATAAAAACTGCCCTATGATCCGCCGAGCGTGAACTCATCGGTGAGCACTCCTGGACCCCCAACCCTTGAACCTGGGGGCCCTTGTCAATTCCATCACCCGTTGGGTTTCACAAGAAGGAATGACACTGAGCCTATGGGCAGATATCCCACCTTTCACCCATCGCCACCAGCGTTGAAAATATGCCTCAATACATCGAATTAAACGTAATTCCCGCGCATTGATAGTGTCCCGAACGAATTTGCCCTTGTATAAGCGGTTTTTTCTCATGCCACCATCGCCTGACCTGCCAGACATCGGCATTAGGGTGATAAAGTGCGCGTTTTTGGCACAGAACTACTAGAGCACGGTTTGGCTATCCCCTAAACAAGGGTGGGCTTGGTTTTGCCAGCCCTACAGGAGGCTCCCCAGAACACCAACCAAGGAGCCGGTTTTACAGAGTCAAATGTACGGTCGGCCTAGAAAAGAAATGGATAAGGAATAGGTAGCCGCCCAACAGTATAATCAACCAGAGGTAATGGGGCGCTGTCAACTAATATAGGATAAAGGTTGTTTTAGTAGCAATACTAACATGATTGCATGGGATAAAAGCGGGCAAATTAAACCGGATCGGATGTTCCCATGGCCCATCACTTTATTAAGCTCAAATAATATTAATATTGCATAGATATGAACTTAATGCCTAGCCTTTGTGGATATCGTAACCGGGTTCTGGGGCGACCATATTTAATACATAATTGTTTGATGATGGAGAAAGAGTAAGTATTTAAAAAGCAGTGTTTATAACAAAGTAATTGTTTTTGCTACCAAACAAAATCGGTGAGATAGGTACTCACTGGTTATACGAGAACGATTGTCAATCACCAAAAAAAATGACAGAAAGTACCCGAGACATCGACCAGGAAAATCCCAAGGATACAAAATCCAGAAAACTTTAGATTGTTCAGACATTTTACCGAGGGTGTATGGTAACTTAATGTAATATTTGTCGGGTGGGGGGTAAAGAAGGATAAATCACTAGACAAGCGGGCTGGAGGAACCAGCTTGAAGAATAATACTAACAAGGAGATGACCCCGCTAAATCCGTCCTAAGAGCCACCCCGGAGCAATGGAATAGAAATAGAAAAACCCAAGCTCTAAAATCGAGAAAAATAAGATTAACAATCGGTTCGGTTGGGCATGGCGGGTAAATAATTACATGGTTAGGCAGAGAAGGAGCCGACCCAAAAAAACAACTGGGTATGGGCCGGTAATTAATGATGTAACAAAGAGAAAGTCGAGTGAGTTTGTGAAAGTAGGACGGAAGGGTTATGCAGCAGTTAAACGAAGGTGGAGGGAGCCGAGCAAATATCACAGGGGGAGAGGGAGGATGATAAGATGTAGTGAAGGAAAAAAGTCATGGGACTTGAAATAGGAAGTGGTCATTGTTTGATGGTAAGATAGCCAGAGCCAAAGGAAAGGTAGGAGTATGGAAAAGACAGGACCAATCATAAGAACAGGATCTATTGACCAAGTTCCCTGTGACCGAAAAACCAAATGACATTGACAATCTACAAATTATTTTTATGGTGCATGCTGTATTATTAATCGGTTCGGAAAGAGCAAGAGTAAGAAAAAAAATAGATGAGAGAGGACCAGGAGGCGAAGAATCGGTTGAGGAACCAAATATCAAAAATCCCCCCTTCCCCATAGAACACGGAAGAATAATATGATACCATAATCAGGGCATGGAAAGAATCCACTATCCGGTGGATGTATCGAGACGTGAGTATAGTTATAGTGGTGGTAGGCCATATGATGGTAAGGAAAGAACAGTCCGACGATAGGCCTGATGTAAATTCAAGGAGTACAAGTGTGATTGTGTGTAAATTTTTGGAACCAGGCATGAAAAAGTTGGTCATAGCAGTGTTTATGATGGTCGCTGTGATGATGGTACATATGGAAGGAGTATGGGCGGCCACATGTGAGACCTGGGATAATGGTATTGAATGTAAGGGCATGCAACACATGGAAGAAGTGTCGATGGAGCTAGATAAACCATATCCGGATATGAAAGCCGATGTACAAATGTACGATAGATACACCGATGATTGTGTTATGGAGGTTAAGTTTGTTAAGGATTTAGCAAAGGGTTATAGCGAAGGTGATGTAGAAATATGGCCCAATTTAAGCAGGAAACTACTCAATGCCGATGTGAAGGCAATAAAAGCCAGACCAATATAAGGATGTACAGAAGAACCTACGATAGTAGTAGAATATAGATATTAAATTGTTATTTTGGAAAGGGTTTAATAACCGGCAGTACATGTAATGCCGTAAAGTCGGGCAAAAAGGGTAATAGGTGTCAGTGTGATAGGAGAAAAAACCCCGAAAAAGGTACAACACCAATCAATCATTGAGGGTAAAAATGAAAGGTAAAATCCAAGGTTGATATGGGTGTAGTGAATATGACGAGAGAGTCGGTAATAAAAACCCCATTCCCAAGAGGTGAGAAAAGAATAGAAATTAAAAACCGCTTTGTACAAGCCGGTTTAAAAGTGACCCCCTTCCCAAAAACCAGGGGGTCAAGTACACGGCATCACCGGTTGGGTTACACTTCTTCGTATGACACTCAGCCTCTTCACAGATATACCACCTTTCACCCATCGCCACCAGCGTAGAAAATAGGCCTCAATGCGCTCAATGGGCGCACAGTGCTCATAAAGCCGAGCCACATTTTCAACCATCCGTTCCACTGTCTTCCGTGCAATTCCTAAACCCGCTGGAGAAAAGCAATAGCCCAGAAAATCAAAGCCTCTGGCTATTCGACCGATAAAGGTCTTGTCGGGATGTTTGAGAACCTTTAACAGATTCATCACCTCGTTAGTGGCTTTGATGGCTTTGCGCAACTTCCAGCGGGTCGGTGCCAGAATAACCCAATCATCCATGTATCTGACATAGAAACAACCAAGCTGAGCCATCCGGTCATCCAAAGGTTTAAGGAATAACGCCCCAATTAGGGGAGAAAGAGGGCATCCAAGTGAGATGCCCTCAGTTATATCTATATAGTTTCCCCCATCCGAAACATAGCGACGCAAATAACCCCATAACAAACATAAAACCGCTTCATCACTGACATATTTCCCCACAATCTCCATCAAAATTGAATGATTAATACTGGCGTAATAGCTTTTAACATCCGTGCGAAAGACAAAAGTATTTTCCGACAGGTTCTCTGCCACTTCACGAACAGCACCTTTCAATCCGCCATGGCCAGCTAAATGAAAACACCGTGGGGAAAGGACAGGTGTCAAGTGCTCCGTCAATACTAATGTGATCGCCTTTAACACCAACGCATCCATTGACGACCACCATTCAAAGGACTCCTCCTCACCTCTAATTAAACGCAATTCGCGAAATTGATAGTGTCCCGAACGAATTTGCCCTTGGATAAGCGGTTTTTTCTCATGCCACCATCGCCTGACCTGCCAGACATCGGCATTAGGGTGATAATGTGCGCGTTTTTGGCACAACCATTGATAGGCAATATCTATCACCTCGTCTGAGGCAATTTTTTCGATCAGGGTGGACATAAGCGCGTTGATCGCAGTTATGAGGTACGCTTCTCTAGCTCAAAGTCCCCCTTTTTAAGCTATGCTTTATAAACATCTTTCTTAACATAAAAATTGACAAAAAGAGTCAAGTGTGCATAGAGAGGCGATCGCCCTAAATTGACAAAAAGAGTTAAGTGTGTATAAGAGTGCGATCGCTAATCTTCA
>NZ_JAAHGN010000188.1:0-9150 GCF_010672485.1 Moorena sp. SIO2C4
TCACCACTTTTTCCATTACGGACACCAGGTAGTCCATGTTGGGGAAAAACTGGATAACTCCATTAATTACTACCGTGTCAAAGGTTTCGGAGTCTATTCCTTCTAAATCATCTGCTGGACTATGGCTAACCTTGACCAATTTCTCTAAAGGACTATTCTTTATTTGCTCTTCGATATAGCGGAGTCCTTGAGCTGCAATATCTGTACCCCAATAAGATTGGCAATGGGGAGCAACCCGAAACAATAGTAAACCTGTACCGCAACCAATTTCTAGTATTCGTTTGGGGTGCAAGGAGAGAATCCGCTCTACTGTATGGTCAACCCACTCCCGCACTTGTTCTTCTGGTAAGTTTTTTCCGGTATAGCTATCGTACCAGCCACCAAGATGAAAACCAGCTTCCCAATCATCTGATGGCTTACTGTAGGCTTCATCCCATACTTTTTCCCATTGCTGAACTTGCTCTGTTTCCACAGGTGCAGATTCGGATTGCCCAGGTACAAGATAAGCCACTAAACGTTTGTCTTGGTTATCTTCTCTAGCTAAAACCACAGCTTGCTTCAGGTTGGGGTGTTGGCTTAGCAATACTTCAATTTCGCCTAATTCGATACGGTAACCCCGAATCTTAACTTGGTCATCTTTACGACCGATAAACTGGATATTACCATCCGGTAGGTAGTGAGCCAAATCCCCCGTTTTGTAGAGGCGTACGCTCTGTGTCTTTACCTTGTTAAAGGGATTAGCAATAAATCTTTTGGCAGTTATTTCCGGTCGGTTCAGGTAGCCTCGCGCTAGACAAACACCACCGATGTATAACTCCCCTTCAACTCCAGCCGGAACTGGTTTTAGGGACTGATCAAGAAGATAAATCTGGGTATTAGCAATGGGACGACCAATGGCAGGAAGTGCTGGCCAACTGCTTGGGGAACCTTTTAGGGTAAAGGAGGTGACCACATGAGTTTCCGATGGGCCATAGTGATTGTGTAGCGTACAATCGTTTAGCTTCTCGAACAAGTTAGCGATCGCAGGAGTAATCTGCAACTGTTCCCCTGCGGTAATTACTTCCCGTAGACTTGCCGGAAATATTCCGAAAATATCGGCCACTTCAGCAATTTGCTGCAAAGCCACAAAGGGAAGAAATAGTCGGGCAACCTCTTGTTCTGCTAGTAAATTTAACAGAAATACTGGGTCGCGCCGCACTTCTTCCGAGATTAAAACCAGTGTTCCCCCTGCACACCAGGTCGAGAAAACTTCTTGGAAGGAAACATCAAAACTTATCGGGGCAAATTGCAGTGTTTTGCTATCGTTAGCAACTACAGTATCTTCCAGCTGCCACTTGATCAGATTAACTAGGGAACGGTGAGGCATGGCTACCCCTTTCGGCTTACCTGTAGAGCCCGAGGTGTAGATAATATAAGCCAAGTTATCAACTGTCAGGCTGCTAGTAGGATTTTGTTCGTTATGGGTAGAGATGATTTCCCAATCTGTATCTAAACAAATCACACTAGCTTGATGTTTCGGTAATTGAGAGAGTAATTTGCTTTGAGTTAGCAATACCGATGCCTGGGAGTGCTCAAGCATGTAGGCTAGGCGCTCTGGGGGATAAGCGGGGTCTAAGGGCACATAAGCTCCCCTGCTTTGAGAATTGCCAATAGTCCCACCACCATCTCAACCGAACGCTCTACACAAATCCCTACTAACACTTCAGGTTCTACGCCCAAAGTTTGTAAATGGTGCGCTAATTGATTCGCTTTAACATTCAGGGCTCGGTAGGTTAGCTGCTGGTTTCCAAAGACTACAGCAACTGCGTCCGGTGTTCGTTCTACTTGTGCTTCAAATAGCTGAGGAATACAACGGTAGTTGTCTTGCTGATTATTCAAGTTAACGTTCATCTCAAAAATTTTTCCGGCTTTCTATACTTTCCACAACTGCGGATTTTATCTCTTTTACTCCCGCTGTTTTGGGGGACTGGTTATGATTGTAAATTAGCTGAGATTATGACCCTGGTTAGTATAACACTTGACCGGCGAATAGAGAAGTATACTGTCGAAGCTGGAGACCAATCGTGAGGTACTGTATCTCATTATCGCCACTTTGTCAAAGGGGTAAAATGCCATTTATAGCGTTGATAATGGTAATCAGGTATACAGATTTTTCTCTGTTACCTATTCCCTATTTCCTCTTCCCTGTTACCTGTTACCTAAACTTTAAAATTTATGTAGCTCAACCAATTTATAACTGTTATAATTAAGTATACTATATCTAATAAATTTATCAATAAAAACTATGTCAACAACAATTGGTGCTGAAGACTATTATGATAAATTTGCTGCCAAATATGACGAGGTGTTAAAGGCCCCCAGTTCTAATGTCCAGTATGTAAATGAAGCAGTTAAAATCTTCCATCGACATAATCACCATCAAGGCAGTGTTTTAGATATTGCTTGTGGGACAGGTATCCTAAGTGAATTGTTACAAGGAGAGTTTGACTATACAGGGATTGATATTTCCAGTAAGATGCTGGATTCTGCGGCAAAAAGAGGGTATAAAACCATCCACAAGCCGATTGAAACAGCCCTCGTTGAAATTGATAGCCAGTCCTACGATTTTGTTTTTTGTTTAAGTTCGTTACTGTTTGTGGAAGACGCAGCAACAGCTATTAAGCAGATGAATCGGATTGCTCGCCAAACGATTATTTTTAGCCTTGATGAAACAACAGAGGAATATATTGAAAAGGTTGGTATACCAGTTTATGATCACTCTAAAGTTGCCATCGACAATGCCATCGAAGATTATTTTATTGTAGGTTGGACTTCTCCCACCCAAGGAATTACAATCCGAACTCGTATGATTTATATTGAATTAAATAAATAATAATTGTATAGGATTTTTAATAGCAAAGGGAATCGGGAATTGGGAATCGGGAATCGGGAATCGGGAATCGGGAAACAAGATTGTTTCTATCATTCCAGATAGGCTTACTAATTCTAATAATGTAGTTGTGAACTAGACCAGGAAGAAAACTCTACCGGTTGTGCTGGAGATAATGCGTTCGCGAAGCGGTTCCGTTCGCGTAGCGTGGCCGAAAGGCCAAGGAACATCGCGCCCAATTTCCCTGAATCAAAATCGGGTGCATCTTCTAAAAGTTGTTTGACCCAGCAGTGGTGCGTTACGGGCAGCAACCTAACCCTGGCTACGAGGCCAAACATGAAGGCCCCCCTAACGCACCCTACGCAACTCCCTGCTCCCTACTCCCTACTCCCTACTCCCTACTCCCTTTACTCAAGGCTGAGCCCAAACCCCTAAGCCATGAATTTTTTGTCAGAATACTAGAGTTGAAATGGTTAAGTCAGTAAAGGTAGTAAGCATGGACACGGTCCGCGAGTTGCATAAACAGCTAATCAACAAAGAACGCTCAGCTGTAGAAATCACCCAAGAAGCCCTAGATAAGATTCAAACCCTAGAGCCTCAAGTCCAAAGCTTCCTCCACATCACCTCAGACTATGCTTTAGAACAGGCCAGTCAAGTAGATGCGAAAATCGCAGCTGGTGAAGAGCTCGGTACCTTAGCCGGTATACCCATTGGCATCAAAGACAATATGTGTACCCAAGGGATTCCGACCACCTGCGGCTCCCGGATTCTGGCCAAGTTTGTCCCACCCTACGAGTCAACAGTGACCCAAAAACTCAAAGATGCTGGGGCAGTAATGGTAGGTAAAACCAACTTGGATGAATTTGCCATGGGGAGTTCTACGGAAAACTCGGCTTTTAAACTTACTAAAAACCCTTGGAATTTATCCCATGTCCCCGGCGGCTCCTCCGGGGGCTCAGCGGCAGCCGTTGCTTCTGGGGAATGTCCCATTGCTCTGGGTTCTGATACCGGTGGTTCTATTCGTCAACCGGCTTCTTACTGTGGAGTAGTTGGCATGAAACCGACCTATGGATTAGTATCGCGCTATGGTTTAGTGGCATTCGCATCGTCCTTAGATCAAATTGGACCATTTGCTCGCACTGTAGAAGATGCCGCTATTTTACTGAATGCGATCGCAGGATATGACCCCAATGACGCTACCAGCCTCAAAGTAGACATTCCCGACTATACCCAATTCCTGAAACCAGACCTAAAATCTAACGGTAAAGTTAAGATTGGCATTATTACAGAAACCTTTGGAGAAGGCTTAGACCCAGTAGTAGAGAAAGCAGTCACTAAAGCCATTGATCAGCTCAAAGACTTAGGTGCTGAGATTCAGGAAATTTCCTGTGCCCGATTCCGGTATGGTTTGCCTTGCTACTACATTATTGCTCCGTCAGAAGCATCAGCCAATCTAGCTCGCTACGATGGGGTTAAATATGGCTTACGGGCATCAGATGCTGACAATCTCCTTTCTATGTACACCAAAACCCGTGCTGAAGGGTTCGGTGCAGAAGTCAAGCGCCGGATTATGCTAGGAACCTATGCCCTATCCGCTGGTTACTATGATGCCTATTATCTCAAAGCCCAAAAAGTTCGTACTCTGATTAAACAGGATTTTGAGGCAGCCTTTGACAAGGTCGATGTGCTAGTCTGTCCCACAGCTCCCTCCACAGCGTTTAAAGCTGGGGAAAAGACAGAAGACCCTTTAAGTATGTATCTGACTGACCTGATGACTATTCCAGTTAACCTGGCTGGGTTACCAGGGATGAGTATACCCTGTGGCTTTGATGAACAGGGATTACCAATTGGCATGCAATTGATTAGTAATGTATTGCGCGAAGACCAGCTATTTCAAGTAGGTTATGCTTATGAACAAGCAACCGAATGGCATCTAAGCCAACCGGTTTTGAAGGATGAAGGATGAAGTATGAAGATAATTGATTATGTTGATTGTTGCAGGATTTATAGCGATCGCTTACGCCTTAGTTTGTACCTCCGTGTTGCTGTTGCAAAATCGGCTAATATTTTCTCCTGCCTCAGTGATTGAAAATACACCAGCTGACTTCGGTTTGCCTTACGAAGAGGTTTGGTTACCAATATCCACTAAGGGTAAGGTTGAGAAAATTCACAGCTGGTGGATTCCCTCTGACTCACCAGACAGTAAGGTGATGCTATATCTGCACGGTAATGCCTGTAATATTGGGTCATATCTTGAAATTGCCCAACGGTTACATCAGGTCGGTTTATCGCTGCTCCTGATTGACTACCGAGGCTATGGTTGCAGCGAGGGGAAATTTCCTAGGGAATCCCAACTTTATCAAGATGCTCAAGTGGCTTGGGATTATCTAGTCCAACAACGAGGCATCAATCCCCAAGATATTTTTGTCTATGGTTATTCCTTAGGGGGAGCAATCGGGATTGATCTAGCGGTGCGTAATCCAGAAATGGCAGGCTTGATTTTGGAAGGCTCATTTACTTCCATGCGGGATATGGCATATTATGAGGGAAAATATGGTTTCTTGCCGATCGATCTTCTGCTTACCCAGCGGTTTGACTCAATTAGTAAAATCAAGTCAATCCAAAGACCTATATTCTTAATCCATGCCATTAATGATACCACAGTTCCTGCTAGGATGAGTCAAGTCTTGTTCGATGCTGCTACAGTTCCTAAACAGCTTTGGCTAGTTCCTGATGCAGGTCACAATGATTTGACAACTGTTGCTACTGCCGAATATCAGCAGAAAATTCGGGAATTTGTCACGCAGGTTTATGCTGGAAAAGCTATAGCTTAGCACTCTAGTAGTAAGCATATGCGCTACTTGAGGTGCTGCGCGAACAGCAGTCAGCGGTCAGCGGTCAGCCTAATGCTTAAAATAAACCCAGCGTAGCGTGCGCCAATGCGCAATGGGCAAACGATAGAATTTAATAGTTCGATATTAATGAGAATTGAAAGTCTGGGGAAAAGTCCATCATAAGCATATGCTGATACGCGACACGCTGATACGCGACACGCTGATAGCTGATACGCGACACGCTGATAGCTGATACGCGACACGCTGATAGCTTAGCGCTATAGTATTTAAGGGTTTTTCTAATCCTGCCATAAAGCAATACCCCCCAATAACCCAGCGACATTGGGCACTACTTTGACATTGGGGGGTAGCTCAAAGTTAATTTTTTTGGCTTCACCACCACCAATGTAAAGGTAATTATAATTAAACAAACGCTCTAGGGATGCGATCGCTTTTTGGAGCCGATTATTCCATTTCTTCTTACCGTCTTTCTCTAAAGCCGCTCGCCCCAACTGTTCTTCGTAGGTTTCCCCTTTGCGAAAAGGATGGTGTCCCATTTCCAGATTTGGCACCAGCTTGCCATCCACAAATAAAGCCGAACCAAACCCTGTGCCTAGGGTAATCGTCAATTCCACTCCCTTGCCAGTAATTGCTCCTAATCCTTGCACATCGGCATCATTAGCTACCCGCACCGGTTTGCCTAAGCGTTGAGATAGGGTAGTAGCGAGATCAAATTCGTGCCAATCAGGATCGAGATTTACCGCTGTATAGGTTATCCCATTGCGCACCACTCCAGGAAATCCCACCGATACCCGTTCAAAATCCCCTTGTCCGAGAGCTAGGGATGCGATCGCATGAATGATAGCATCCGGCTTAGGAGGTTGGGGTGTTTCTAAGCGACTACGTTGGGTGATGGGATTACCCAATTCATCTAATACCATCACCTT
Organism: Moorena sp. SIO2C4; assembly: GCF_010672485.1. Classification (NCBI taxonomy): domain Bacteria; kingdom Bacillati; phylum Cyanobacteriota; class Cyanophyceae; order Coleofasciculales; family Coleofasciculaceae; genus Moorena; species Moorena sp. SIO2C4. Next base: position 6,651 of record NZ_JAAHGN010000188.1, read on the forward strand.
AACGCCACTGCCACCAATATCTACGGTAAGGGTATGGATTGGGCTATTGTTTTGATTCATCAGGTATTTTAGTTCACGGTTCACGGTTCACGGTTGACTGTCAACAGTCAACAGTCAACAGTCAACAGTCAACAGTCAACAGTCAACAGTTATAGCACTACGCATTCAGATGTTTGACATTCCTAAACTCCGAAACTTAAGTAATCGCTTACTTTTAGGTGCGACCCGTGGCGAATTTAATTCGACGACTGTAAGCGCACCTTTGACTTCTGACTTCTAATTTCTGACGCTAAGCGTAGCGCTATAACAGTCAACAGTCAACAAGAAACAAAAAACATGATCGATTCAAACGACCTAACTTATGCTTGTAATAGTTTTTGCCTAGCACGTTCAGCACGAGCTGGAGCACTAGCCATTACCTCTGCCATCTTTTCGAGCATTTCTCCTGGGTAATTTTCTAAAACCCTGGTAGACATAGAAATACGACCTTTGCCTTCATCCAAGTTAATAATCATTACCTGGATCACTTGACCGATTTCAAACACTTTGGAGAGGTCTTCAACGAAACTTTGGCTTACTTGCTTAATGTGCAGCAAGCCATTGGTTTGATTAAAGTCCACAAACACACCAAAGGGCTTGATCGCAGCTACTTTACCTTCCACTAATTGTCCCACTTCTAGCTCAGAGAAAGTAGCAGCACGCACAGCTTCCCGCTGAGAAAGCACTAGCTTCTTGCGATCGCGATCAGCTTCTAGGAAATTGACTGTTAGTTTCTGACCAATCAAGGAATCTAGATTGTCGTGCTGACTCAAGTGCGATCGCGGAATGAATCCCCGCAATCCCCGCACATCCACGGTGACACCACCTTTATTCACTCCAGAAACCCGGACATCTAATGATTTTCCATTCTCTTGGAGTTCAACTAACCCATCCCAAACTTGCTTAATCTCCAGCTGACGCCGGGAAAGGGTAACTTGACCATCAGCATTTTGCTCCCGAATAATCAGGAAATCCATTTCCTCATTCAAGGGCAGTACTTCCGACCAATCCAGATCCGATTCTAAGGAAACTTCACTAATTGGTAGATAAGCCAGGGACTTACCACCGATGTCTACATAAGCACCATCGCTTTCGTAGTTATGTACTCTGCCACGTACCACCTGTCCCTGTTTAAACTCATAGTCGTATTCTTCTAGGGCTTGAGCAAAATCATCCATAGAAAAGGATGAATTGCTGGTGGTCGAAGAGGTTGATTTTGAATTCATGATGATTAACGGTTTAAAATCAGTAATGATTTCTGATATAGGAGCAGCTGCTTAAAAAGTTGGGAGCCGGTGACAGTTTAGTCAAGTTTTTCCCTAAACAGCTGCAAAACGTTTTGCCAAGCATCAGTAGCTGCTTTTTCATTGTAGCTAGCCCGTTGGTCACAGAAAAATCCGTGGTCTGCTCCATCGTAACGAAAGACACGATAATTAATTTTATTTTTCTCAAGAGCAGCCTCAATCTGATCAACCTCTTCTGCTGGAATGCTAGCATCTTCCATCCCAAAGAAACCATAGAGTGTACCGTTAATCTCTGGTGTGCGAGTAATCGTTGGTTCACCACCGCCAGGAGTCATGGTAGTAATCCCAGCACCATAGAACGAAGCAGTAGCTTTAATATCGGGTAAGGTAGCAGCCAGATAGGCAACATGACCCCCGAAACAAAAGCCAATAGAGCCGATGGGGTTATCTTGCACAGGGGTTTGACTCCTCAGGTAACCGATGGCCCCTTGGATGTCTCCCAGGAGTTCCGCTGCTCTGGTTTGTTCCTTGTATTCCTTGCCAATGTTAATGTCTTCAATGGTGTAACCTGTCTCAAAGCCTGGAGCAAGGCGTTGATAGAGTGCGGGAGCGATCGCAACATAGCCTTCTTTCGCAAATCGTTCTGTGATATCCCGGATATGGCCATTCACCCCAAAAATTTCTTGCAGCACCACAATTCCAGGAAGAGGTGTTTCTGCCACCGGCATTGCCAGGTAAGCTGCTATGTCTAGATCACCATTGACCACCTTGACGGTAATGCTACGAATTTCCCTATGTGTCATAATCGATTTGGAAGGATGTGAAGCTCTTGCTTGGCAGTTATAGATGCTAAGCTAAAGGTTTTCTTGGCTTTCTGAATTCAGCGCCAATTCTACAGCAGTAGCTTAACTCTAAATTATACCTGTATTTAATAAATAAATAATAAGTTTATTAACTAGTTTACTTAATTGGAGAGTTCAGGATAGTCCAGATTATTACTTTACCATCTATTAATTTTTATTGATTTTTATTGATTTTTATTGATTTAATTATTTGGGAGCTAAATCCGTTATAATTGGCTGATTTTTTTTCAGCTATCAGCTATCAGCTATCAGCTATCAGCTATCAGCTATCAGCTATCAGCTATCAGCTATCAGCTATCAGCTATCAGCTATCAGCTATCAGCTATCAGCTATCAGCTATCAGCTATCAGCTAT
>NZ_JAAHGN010000189.1:0-9139 GCF_010672485.1 Moorena sp. SIO2C4
TTTATTGATGTCATTCCCGAAGTGGAACTGATTATCGGTGAACAGCCGGAAGTGCCCCAACTCGGAGCATCGGAATCCCAAAACCGATTTTTACGGGTGTTTCAACAATTCATCGGTGTCTTTGCCCAACCCCAACATCCCCTGGTGCTCTTCCTTGATGATTTACAGTGGGCAGATTTAGCTTCATTAACGTTGCTCCAGACCTTAATGACGAACTGCGATCGCAACTATTTGTTAATCATTGGAGCTTATCGAGATAACGAAGTCAGTCCGACCCATCCCTTGATTCAAACCATTGAGAAAATTCAAGAAACTGACTCGGTCATAGATCAGATCAAGATTGAGCCGTTACGGAAACAATACGTTCAGCAATTAGTAGCTGATACTCTCAATGACACCCAAGGGAAAAACCAGACCAAACCCCTAGCAGAGCTATTATTCCATAAAACCCAAGGTAATCCCTTCTTCTTGACCCAACTGCTCAAAACCCTCTATTCAGAAAACTTGCTGAGTTATGACGTCACCAGTGGCAGCTGGCAGTGGGATATTGATCAAATTCAAGCCATTGGCATCACTGATTATAACGTGGTGGAACTGATTGCCAGAAGTATTGGCAAGCTACAAGAAACCACCCAGCAGGTTTTAAAATTGGCAGCTTGTCTGGGCAATCAGTTTAACTTAGAGATGCTAGCCATTGTCAATGAAGACTCAACCATTATCACTGCTACTCAGCTCTGGGAGGCACTACAGATCGGTTTGATTCTGCCGTTGAGTGATAGTTACAAAATTCCTCTGCTATTTGAACAGGAGGAATCCGCAGATTTTGGCCTCAGTGATGTCAAGGTTAACTACAAATTTTTACATGACCGGGTGCAGCAAGCCGCCTACTCTCTGATTCCCGAATCTGACCAACAAGCAACCCACCTAAAAATTGGCAAATTACTGCTGAACCATACCACTCCAGAGGCACGGGAAGAGAATATCTTTGCCTTGGTTAACCAACTCAATTTTGGCACGGACTTACTCACCGCTCAGTGGGAAAAAGATGAGCTAGCTCAACTCAATCTGATCGCGGGTCAGAAAGCCAAGGCCGCAGCCGCTTATGCCAGCGCTCTCAAGTATCTGAATGTAGGTCTAGGACTCCTACCAGCAGATACCTGGACTGACAACTATGACTTCACCCTTGCTTTGTATCTAGAAGTGGTGGAAGCGGAATACCTCAACAGCAATTTTGACCAATCAAACCTCTTGGCTAGAGTGGCTCTGGAACAAGCCAAAACCCAATTAGATCAAGTCAAGGTGTATGAACTAAAAATCCACGGTTATATTGCTCAAAACCAAATGCAAGTCGCCCTGGATACGGGGCTACAGGTTCTAGACATGCTCGGGATTCCACTGGAGCAAGACCCCCCCAAAGACCTGATTAGTGAGGATTTGGCTGACCTACCAGAAATGACTGACCTGACTAAACTAGCAGCCATGGGGATCTTAAAGTCTGTAGGAACCCCTGCTTTTGTTGCTAATCCGGCATTGTATCCACTGCTGATCTTTACACAAATCAATCTATGTATCAACCATGGGAATTCACATCTGTCCACGGACACGTATATTAATTACGCCATGATCCTGTGTGGATTTATGGGAGATATCGATGGTGGCTATAAATTTGGTCAACTGTCTTTGATGCTGTTGGAGCAATTCGATGCTAAGGAGTTGAAATCAATAGTATTAGATATGTTTAACGGTCATATCAGACACTGGAAAGAGCATCTGAAGGAAACCCTAAACCCCTTACTAGAGGCGTTTAACAGCGGTCTTGAAACCGGAGAGCTAACCTATTCCGGTTTTGCTGCCCTCAACTACTGTACCAACCTATTGTTTGTGGGAGATGATCTCGACCTTGCTGCTCAGAAGTATGGGCAGTATCTGGAGTGGCTGCAAAAAAGGAAGCTAGACTATCATGTTATTTATGGTCAAATCGGCAAACAATTAACCTTAAATTTACTCGGTAAATCTGACGATCCCTGTCAGTTAATTGGGGAAGACTTTAATGAATTAGAAATGCTTCCCATTTTAAGAGAACAGAATAATGGAACGTCTCTGTTTTATCTATATCTTGCCAAATCGATTCTGTTTTATTGGTTTAAACAACCCGAGCAAGCTATTGCTCAGGCCAGGGCAGCAGAGCAATACGCACAATCTGTCGCTGGCTTGATTCTTGTTGCTGAGCACAATTTCTACTATTCTCTAGCGCTTTTGGCTCACTATCCCCATGTCGAGCCACAGCAGCAAGGTGAATACCTGACCGAAGTAGCAGCTAATCAGGAAACCCTGAAAACCTGGGCATACCATGCTCCATCAAACTTCAAACATAAATACGAGCTAGTGGAGGCAGAGAAAGCACGAGTTTTAGGGCAACACTGGCAAGCCATGGAACGTTATGACCAAGGGATTGAAGGAGCAGCGGACCAGGACTATATCCAGGAAGAAGCACTAGCCAATGAACTAGCAGCAGAGTTTTATCTCTCTTGTGGCAAACGAAAGATCGCCCAGGCTTACTTGACTGATGCCTACTATGGATACAGTCGCTGGGGAGCTCTGGCAAAAGTGAGAGACTTAGAATCAAGATACCCCCAACTCCTTAGCAAAATTACCGCCCAACCAACAACGAAAGTTCCACTAGATTCCATAACCAACTCAACGATAGCAGTAAGTTTAAACGCCCTGGATTTATCTGACGTGATCAAGGCATCTCAAGCCATTTCAGAAGAAATAGTTTTCGAGAATTTACTGGACAAATTGATGCAGATTCTCCTGACTAATGCTGGAGCGAAAAAGGGGTTTATCATTTTGTCAAAAGACGATAAATTGATTATAGAAGCGGCAGGAACAGTGGTTAATAATGGAGTAACATTCCGGGAGTCAATCCCAGTTACCATTACTCAGCATTTGCCCATATCCGTGATTAATTATGTGGCTATCACTAAAGAAAATTTACTTTTAAATAATCTTGTTAATAACTCTACTTTTGCTGATGATATATACATCATAAATAATCAGCCCAAGTCAGCTGTGTGTTTGCCACTTCTCCGGAAAAACAATCTGATTGGTATGGTGTACTTAGAAAATAATATGGTTTCTGGAAATTTTACCAATGAACACCTAGAAGTGTTAAGCCTTCTGTGTAATCAAGCGGCAATTTCTTTGGAAAATGCTACGCTTTACCAGACTTTGCACGAAGTTCAAGTTAGGGAGCGACTGGAAAAACAGATTCGCAAATCTCTGGAAAGAGAAAAGGAACTCACTGAACTCAAATCTCGATTTATCTCTATGACTTCCCACGAGTTCCGCACCCCCCTAACCACTATTATGGGGGTTACTGAAATCTTCAAATATTACAGCCAGAATTGGACTGATGAGAAAAAACAAAACTATCTAGATCGGATTCAAGTCAATGTCAAACATATGCTCCACATGTTGGATGACGTGTTGGTAGTCAATAAAGCTAATGCTGGAAAACTAAAATTTAACCCTGCACCATTAAATTTACTTGAATTCTGTCGTGATTTAGTCGAAGATATCGAACTAGGTATTGACACCCAACAAAGCATTGTTTTTTCTATTCAATGTGAATGCCCAGAGGTTAATTTTGATGAAAAACTGCTCAGACACATCTTGATAAATTTGCTCTCAAATGCCACTAAATATTCCCCCAATGACAGCACCATAAACTTTGACTTGATTTGTCAGCAAGAAGAGGTTATATTCAAGATTAAAGACCAGGGTATTGGTATCCCAGAAGAAGACCAAAAGCAACTGTTTGAGTCATTTCATCGATGCAATAATGTGGGTAATATTCCAGGAACTGGACTTGGACTTGCAATTGTAAAACAGTCTGTGGAAGTACACGGTGGTGAAATTACGGTAAATAGCCAAGTTGGTATTGGGACAACCTTTACTGTCACCATTCCACTGTACTCCCCTGCAGTACCAGAGCAAGTACAAAGACCGAGAGCTGTTTGCCAGTTGGCAGTTGGCAGTTGATCCTAATAGTAATTAGGATTATGCCTAGAACAAAGGATTAATTTTACTTAGTCTTTAAAAGCGTTTATCAATGTTAAGTTGTTTAAGGATAAAATGATCTATGTCGCAGATTTTAGTTATTGAAGACGAGGAAGATATCCGTAGCATTGTTGTTGAAATACTTCGGGCAGAAAATTTCGATGTTATTCAAGCAGAAAATGGTGAAATAGGTGTGGAATTGGCGAAAAAAGAAAGTCCTGATTTGATTATTTGCGATATTAAAATGCCGAAACTGGATGGTTATGGTGTAATGATTCAGTTACAAGAAATTCCATCCACCCAGACAATTACCTTGATTTTTCTTACGGCTAAATCTACAAAATCTGATCTGCGTATGGGGATGGAACTGGGCGCAGATGATTATCTGACCAAGCCATTTACTAGAGATGAATTATTAGGAGCAGTCACAACCCGCATAGCCAAGCAGATGGCTTTTGAGCAAGAATCTCAGAAACAGGTCGATGAATTGCGAGATTGCATTACTCATGCACTACCTCATGAGTTGCGTACTCCTCTCAATGGTATTTTGAATCTTGCCCAATTCCTCATAGAAGACTATGATACTATAGATCGTGATGAAGCTATGGACATGCTTCAGCAAATTTGTGTCTCTGGGGAACGTTTATATCGGCTCACCCATAATTTTTTACTCTATGCAGAACTAGCGCGAATCGAGCAACAACCTAAGCAAGCCAGGAAGCTGATTAATTATGGAGAGCAAAGTTTTACTAGAACAATTATCCAAGACCTTGCTATGCAAAAATTTAAGAAGGTAAACCGGAAAGACGATTTGCACTTAGAACTGCAAGAAGCAGTTGTAAAAATTTCCCAATCAAAATTCACTAAAATTGTTGAAGAAATCATTGATAATGCCTTGAAGTTTTCCGACCTTGGTAAGCCGATTCAGATTCAGAGTTATTTTCAGGATAATCACTTGAATCTTTTGGTGATCGATCAGGGACGAGGCATGACACCAACTCAAATTGCTAAACTCGGAGCCTATATGCAATTTGATCGTAAACTATACGAACAACAAGGCTCTGGATTAGGGTTGATTATTGCCAAACTGCTAACTGAATTACACGGTGGAGAATTAAACATAAGCAGTTTCCCAGTAAAACAAACAATTGTCCATATTATGCTTCCAGGAAAATTATCAATTTAAGGATTGATTGTTGATTGTTGATTGTTGATTACTAAAGTTTTTTTTAAACTTTAATTGCTCAGGGTTCATCTATAATATCACGTATCCTCTAAGAGGTTGTCTGAAAAGTCTCATTTGCTACATCCAAGCCCCCTAAATCCCCCAATTTTGGGGGACTTCTACCAGCAAATTGATTCTTGTTCCCCCCAGAATTGGGGGGCTAGGGGGGCAAAATTCAGTATCAAAAAACTTTTCAGATATCCTCTAAGCATATGCGCTACTTGAGGTGCAGTCAGCTATCAGCTATAGCAAAGGGAACAGGGAATAGGGAATAGGGAATAGGGAATAGGGAGTAGGGAGTAGGGAGTAGGGAATATGGCATCAAAAATTCTCACACACAATTGATTGAGGTACTCTATAGTAACTGCTTGTGCAGCATGAAGCTATGGCGTTAGCTGACTGCTGATAGCTGATAGCACCTCAAGTAGCACCATCTGTAGCGCATTAGCTGAATGCTTACGTGTTAGTTTTTTGGTCAAAAGTCCGTTGTCATTTGTTATTGGTATCGAGTGTCCATAGCCTCAACACCTGCAGAAGACTCTTGTGTTATACAATACCAATGCGCTTCGGACTTGATATCATGCAAAACTTTCTTGTCGCCATTGATTTTTCCGAGATCACACCAGTAGTGATTGCCCAAGCCGAGTCTTTAGCAGCGGCAACCAAGAGCAAATTATGGCTAATCCACATTGCTGAACCTGAGCCTGATTTTGTTGGCTATCAAACTGGACCTCAGACCGAGCGAGATTATATAGCTCACAAGTTTCGCAAGGAGCATCGCCAGCTACAAAAGTGGGCAGAAAATTCACGCCAAAAAGGTATTGATGCGGCAGCCTTGCTGATCCAAGGACCAATAGTTGAGACAATTTTGGCACAAGCACAGAAATTAGCAGTCGATTTAATTGTGGTCGGTTCTCATGGACACAGCGGTCTCTACAAAGCTTTAGTGGGCAGCATCAGCGAGGGAATTTTACAGAAAGCTGATTGTCCAGTGATGGTGATTCCTGGACGCCTAAAAACGGTCTAGTAGCGATTCAGCAAGGGCACAGAGAGTTTTCCCCATGAGCTTGTAGGGTGGGCAAAAACAGTTTGGTTTTTTTGAGTATTCTAGATTATATTACTTTGCCCACCCTACTGTAATTGGTATTTATTTGACACTCAAGCTTGTCGGGTGGGCAAAAACAGTTTGTTTTTTTTGAGTATTCTAGATAATATTACTTTGCCCACCCTACTGTAATTAGGTTTTTTTTAATTAATCCTTCATAATAAAATTCATGCATCCAGTTGATTACATCATTGTTACTATTTACCTGATTTGCATAGTTGTTTTTGGGGTTATTCTTCAACGGAAAGCATCTGAGGGTATAGAATCCTACTTTTTGGGAAATCGCAATCTGCCCTGGTGGGTTTTGGGGGCTTCTGGAATGGCGTCCAATACTGACTTGGCTGGCACGATGGTGATCAGCGCCTTAATTTATGCTCTGGGAACGAAGGGATTTTTGATCGAGATCCGGGGTGGCGTTGTCTTAATTATGGCTATTTTTATGATATTCATGGGCAAGTGGAACCGACGGGCAAATGTAATGACTTTGGCGGAATGGATGCACTTGCGCTTCGGCTCAGGAAGGGAAGGCAATACGGCTCGGATCATAAGTGCTGTTGCTAATATTATCTTTGCGATTGGCTCAATGAGTTACTTTTCGGTTGGGGGGGGCAAATTCTTGGGGGAATTTCTGGGTATTGATGACCGCTATGCTTCGATATTTTTGATTTTGCTCGCCCTGGTATACACGGCTGTTAGCGGTTTTTACGGCGTGGTATGGACGGATGTATTTCAAGGTATTTTGATTTTTATTGCGATTATCTATATTTGTGCGATCGCATTCTCTACGGCAACTATCCCGGATACCTTCTCGGTCTCGATTCCTGGGGCTGAGCAATTACAAACCTGGAATTTCACGGAGTGGAGCAGCATCTCGCCCCCAATCACAGTTGATCTACCGGGAGACTATGCCATATTCAATTTGTTCGGTGGCGTAATTTTATTCTATCTGTTCAAAGAAATTATGGTAGGGTTTGGCGGCGGGGGTGGCTATATGATCCAACGCTATTTTGCCGCTAAAAGCGATCGCGAAGCCGGGTTACTGTCCCTATTTTGGATAATCTTGCTTTCTTTTCGTTGGCCCTTGGTTACAGCCTTTGCAGTATTGGGTATCCATTACGGAACCACTAAAGCGGTAATTGCTGACCCTGAACTTATCTTACCAACGGTGATCGCAGAATATGTGCCAGTGGGGATAAAAGGGTTGCTGATCGCTTGTTTTATTGCAGCAGCTATGTCTACCTTTGACTCCATCATCAATGCTAGTGCTGCTTACTGGGTTAAGGATATTTATCAAGCTTATATCAATCCCCAAGCCTCTAGCCAACAACTGATTGTTCAAAGCCGCTGGGCATCAATTGTAATTGTAGTGGTGGGATTGCTATTTAGTTTCAATATCACCAATATCAATGATATTTGGGGATGGCTAACCCTGGGACTAGGTGCTGGACTGTCTATTCCTCTGGTGTTGAGATGGTACTGGTGGCGCTTTAATGGATATGGATTTGCCCTTGGGACAGTGGCGGGGATGGTAGCAGCTATTTTAACCAAGGCAATAGTAATACCCAACTTAAATTACGCTCAATTTCAGGAATATGCGCTGTTTCTCATTCCCAGCATTTGCTCATTACTAGGATGTATCCTAGGGACATTTTTAACTGAGCCAACTGACCGGGAGGTGATGGATAATTTCTATCGAGTGACTCGACCGTTTGGGTTTTGGGGAGTAATCCGTCAAAACCTCCCAGCTAATAGTCAGGCAAAAATCAGGAACGAGAATCGGCGGGATATTCTATCGACATTGATCGGGATTCCTTGGCAGATAGTCTTGTTTTTAATGGGAATCATGTTGATGATGAAACGTTGGGATAATTTTGGAATCCTGTTATTTTTATTTATTATCCTATCTATTTGTTTGTACTTTAATTGGTTTAGACACCTATCAAAAGAGGTGAGACTAGATTAAGTTTTAAAGTATAACAAAGGGAATAGGGAATAGGGAATAGGGAACAGTAGCAAAGACCGCGCTAGATCGCGCTAATCGCTGCACCGCTCCCGACTCCCGAAACAACCGGAGATGATATCAAAGGACAAAGAAAAGTCCAAAACCCAAAATAATTGCTCCAACTGCAACAGTCAATGACCAGAAACGATGGTAGCTGTTGACAGTGGTGTTATTGTTTTCCAAGTGGATCAAGTCTAGCCAAGGGGCAATTCCTCTGCGGAACCAGCCAACTACATTAACTTGGGAGCCAATTAAGTTCTGCACCTTACTGCTACCAAAGAGGAAGTTACCGATTGGACCAAAGCGAGAAGCATAGCGCGTATAAATCATCCCACTGCGGTCTTGAAGCTTGAGATCGGAACCAAATTTATAGCCAGCATCGCCGCGACCAATTAACTCACCTTGGAGTTTCACTGGACGACCACGCAAAGGACTGGCGTAGGGGTCACACAGTGAACTACCCCAACTTACTCCGTTGTTCGCGAAGCGTGGCCTACGGCCAAGTTGGGGCTTCCAGCTTCACGGAAGAATGCCGAAGGTGCGCTTTCCGTCGGCGAATTAAATTCGCCACGGGTCGCACCTCAACCTGGGCGGACGTCCGCGTCTTGGTCTTACTTCTTCTCCCCTGGCGTTGACCTCCCCCGTCCCAGAGGAGGATAGCACTCTGATTCCTTCTGCTCTAATGTTCTTTGCCGCATTACCATCTCTATCGTGGTGAGTTCCACAACTTGGACAAGAAAGAGCG
>NZ_JAAHGN010000019.1:0-12564 GCF_010672485.1 Moorena sp. SIO2C4
TGCCGCTTGTCCAAAATTACCGGTCTGGGTGACTGCCAGAAATGCCTGCAACTGCTCAATCCGCATGATTTGTCTAAGGTGTATGAGGTTTCATCATAATTCATTGAACATAGTAGATTTTTTGAGGAACTTCGGTAGAATTTGATACATTGAGGCTCTGCCATTTAACTAAACCCATCAGCTCAACCAATGTAATCAGTAAAGCAATTTCAAACGGGAACGTCACGGGTCTTGGGAGAACAGGGAACTTCGGATCCGTGGAAAATCGAGGATGTTAAGAAATTATAAATAAATAGATAAATAAATTTTATAGTTTATAGCGGTTCTCAGTGGGATCAGGTACAACCAAATTTTTAAACCTTATTTATACCACAATTACACTATTAAGTCAATATTTACGTAATATAACTTTTACTTATTTACATTATTTAATAACCTGAGGGGAAATTACTCTCAAAACCCTTTACAAAACTTTAGATATTGCTTAATATAAATACATGAAGGCGCAAACAAGCCGGACGAACCTCGATAACTTCATATTCATACCCGCAATCATTAGAACATGACTACTGTATTACAACAGAGCAACACCTCTGTGTGGTCTCAGTTCTGCAATTGGGTCACCTCCACCAACAACCGCCTCTATGTAGGCTGGTTTGGTGTCTTAATGATTCCAACTTTGCTAGCTGCTACCACCTGCTTCATCATTGCTTTCATCGCTGCTCCTCCTGTGGACATCGATGGTATCCGCGAGCCCGTTGCTGGTTCCTTGATGTACGGAAACAACATCATCTCTGGTGCTGTTGTTCCTTCTTCTAACGCCATTGGCCTACACTTCTACCCGATCTGGGAAGCTGCTTCTTTAGATGAGTGGCTTTACAACGGTGGTCCTTACCAGCTGGTAGTGTTCCACTTCCTAATTGGTGTATTCGCCTACATGGGTCGTGAGTGGGAACTAAGCTACCGCTTAGGTATGCGTCCTTGGATCTGCGTCGCTTACAGCGCACCCGTTGCAGCTGCTAGCGCCGTATTCTTGATCTACCCAATTGGACAAGGTTCTTTCTCCGATGGAATGCCTCTAGGTATCAGCGGAACCTTCAACTTCATGTTCGTGTTCCAAGCTGAGCACAACATCCTAATGCACCCGTTCCACATGCTAGGTGTAGCTGGTGTATTCGGTGGTTCTTTGTTCTCTGCAATGCACGGTTCTTTGGTAACCTCCTCCTTAGTACGTGAGACCACCGAAACTGAGTCTCAGAACTATGGTTACAAGTTCGGTCAAGAGGAAGAAACTTACAACATCGTGGCAGCTCACGGCTACTTCGGTCGTTTAATCTTCCAATACGCTTCCTTCAACAACAGCCGTTCCTTGCACTTCTTCTTGGGTGCATGGCCTGTAATCGGCATCTGGTTTACTGCACTGGGCATCAGCACCATGGCATTTAACCTCAACGGTTTCAACTTCAACCAGAGCATCATTGACTCACAAGGTCACGTGATCAACACCTGGGCTGACGTACTCAACCGTGCCAACCTAGGTTTCGAAGTAATGCACGAGCGTAACGCTCACAACTTCCCTCTAGACCTAGCTGCTGGTGAAGCTACTCCCGTAGCTTTGACTGCTCCAGTCATCAACGGTTAATCTCAACTTGGCTTAATCTACTTGATTAAAAAAAAGCGCTCTCCAGATGGGGAGCGCTTTTTTGTTTGATAGTAAGCATTCAGCTATCAGCTATCAGCTATCAGCTATCAGCTTAATTAGTAATGGGTAAACCCAAGCCAAATTGCTAGGCTCACCCACTACTAAATCAATTCATTTTTGAGTTTTGGTTGAGCACAGCTAGCCACTATTTGGTAGGGATGCTCACCAGACAGAATTCAATAAATTCTATCTATGGCTCGTATACGAGATTGCCATCATCGTTGGCAATGTGCTCATCTAGATCAATGTCGGCCTGATTCAAGCTTCCATCAATTTTCTCGCACTTAGCATTCATGATACTTTCACCGGAGAGGTAAGTCTCCTTGCAAGTCTCAATGAAGTTGTCAGGCTGCCAGACAAGATTACCATCAAGATTTTCAATGTAATAGTTCAGGTCAATACAAGTGTAGTTGAACTGATGATCCCTCGTGTAACAATGAGCGCATAACTCAGAAGCACTAACATGGGGAACAGAGCAACTTTGGCTAAAGTCACCTGCAAAAGCATTATTTGCAAATACACCAAAAGAGATTGCCACGGTAAACAGAAAACAAGCAATTGTTTTCAAGAGACCTTTCATGATCATTAACTCCAAAAATGGATAACTAACTAGCATCTGGAACCCATAACAGCCTGTTAAAAAAACTGCTATCGGGTGTAATGTAACCCTTATTTAGGCTTACAAATTAAATCTACCTACACATTTTTAGCTAGTCAACACTTTTCTACCGAGAGAGAAAAGTGCTTATAATCCTGCAAATTTGTATCAAAATTTACTAATTGACAAACAAATCAAAACATGTATTGGTCAGTGGCGATCGCATTGACGCTTTGGCCTCTCCCTTTGCCTAGCCTAGGGTTCAACAGGCAATCCCAAAGGGGCGAAAGGTACGAATTTGTATTATATTTTACAAATTGACAAATTTATCAAAAAATGTATTAGTAAGTGGCGATAGCATGGACGCTTTGGGGTCCCGCTTCGCCATTAGCCCGAAGAGCTAGCACCTTCAAGGGATCGCTACCGATAGTGAGGCGATGGAGGTTTCGGGGTCCCGCTTCCTGTAAGCAAAGGGATGACAGTGGTGAGGGGGCTTGCTCGGTCGTAAAGTTTCCAGTCAAATTTCCCTAACAGCTTTGATCCCGACGCTCACCAACCATGGGTAGAGCGCGGGACGTCAAGCCTAAAAATTAAAAGGTGAAGGTGGTTCTGAGAGTACCAATGACCACATCATCGTTGTCAGAACTTTGGTTAGGATTGAGAAGCCAAATCACACCAGGGGTGACGGAGATGTTGTTGTTGACTTTGTACTTATAGAACGCTGAAACCTGGTAGGCAAAATCATTGTCAAAGTTACTGTTGCCATTATCCAAATCCAGTCCTCTGAGGGTTGGTGCCGCACCACCAAAAATTCCGGCCAGATTACCTTTTTTGCCCAAATCGGGGAAAGCGATACCAGCAGCAAAGTTCCAAATTTCAGCATCACCCAAGCCAATCAACTCAGCATCGGTGTAGCCTGCCCAGCCATTGAGTACGATGTTGGGGGTAAGTCTCAAAGAGGTTTCAACACCGAAAGAGTTGCTTTCCACTCTTGCGGTATCAAAGTCAACTGTGCCTAAACTGGTAGCATTCCCCAAAGCTGTTGGATTGAGATTAGCCAGGGCTGTGCCAGTACCCCCTAGGATTAAACGGGGTCGTCCAGCACCATTATTTTCGTAACCCCGAATGTAGGTGAATCCAACTTTGAAATCACTACCATAAACCAACTGAGCGATCGCAGAAAAGTTGCCATTGAATAGACCCTGGCCTTCTTGAGGATTGCTAGCGGTGTTGGAGATGTAACCTAAATCAATCCGAACATCCTTGATGGGCTTGATGGCAAGAGCAGCACCAGCACCGAATGGCCCAATCCGATAGATGGGATTACGTTCAGCAAAACGGGTAATAGCATTGGAACCACCAGCACGACCTTCAAAGAAAGGGTTAACGGTATCGACGTAATAGTGATGCAGTGCTCGGTTAGCCAACAGTTGAACCGTTACTTTATCCCCTAGGGGGAACTTATAGCGCAAGATATCAATAATAACGTCATTACCACTCGGTCCATCGTAGGTAAAGCGACCTTCTTGAGTTCCCGCCAGCTCGCCACCAGCCCCTGTGATCAAGGTTGGGGCATCCCCAGCCTGAAGACGGGTTTGGAGCATGTCCTTACCGGTAAAGCTGGTTAAGAAGTTGAGACGAGTCCGGTTGTGAAAAACAGTCTGAACATCATCAGCATCCCCTCCAAAGGCATCAGCTAGAGCAAAGATCACCTCACCCTTGAGTTTAGTGGTGGTGGAAAACTGATGGTCTTCTAAGAAGGCTACCCGTCCTTCTAGGTTATCTACTCGTGCCCCTAGGGTAGCCAGTTCTGTTTCAAACTCTTGTATTAACCGTTGTAGACTTTCTAAGTCCTCACGGGTGATAAAATCTCCAGTAACGCCCCCCAGTAAACGCTCAATTTGGTTCAAACAGGAATTCAAACCAGCAGCAAATTCGTAGCGAGTCAAAGCTCGGTTACCCCGGAAGGTAGCATTGGGATAACCAGCAATACAGCCGTAGCGTTCTACCAAAGAGCGTAATGCTTCATAAGCCCAATCTCCAGGGGAAATGTCTCTGAGTTGAGACACATTAGTGACTTGTTCCATAGAGTCATCCTCTACAGTCTGTCCACTCAGTTGAGAAACACCAGTCACCGGTCCCATCAAGTCATCCTCTGCAGTTTCCTCGTCACCGTATGACGTCACTGAATCACTAGCAGAATTACTGATAGTGGAATTACTGATAGTGGAATTACTGGTAGTGGAATTACTGGTAGTGGAATTACTGGTAGTGGAATTACTGAGCTTAACCGTATACCCAGTAGAGGCATCAGAGGCATCAGCCACTAATGGCAGATCAGAGGCAAGAACGGACTGAGTTAGGGAAGTGACCTCAGGGAGTGCTTGTAAAGTCAGTGTTTCTACTGTAGTGGTAGGCTTGACAGCGGATTCTTGAGAGATAGTCTCTTCTGGCAAAGCTTCCTCAGTTGCTGCTACTGCTGAGGATGAAATCAATAGGGTTGCCCCAACAAACAAGGTGGGGCATTTTAGCACAGAGAGCCACAAATTTTTTGATCTGTTCACAGGGTTTCCTCACACTCAATCAGGGTTTTGACTCGATCAAGTCAACACGACTACCGTCAAGTCAACACGACTACCGTCTCTTGTCAGGTCTGTCACTAATTCATGACAAATTGATTACAACATGGCACACAGAGATAACAGATCAGGAAATACCAGCTTCAGAATTCTGGTAGTTTTTCTGCTCATCTCCCGATCCCGTAATGCTCCTTTGTCCTGAGTTAGTGTCATTTGAGCCCTTTTTGATCAGTTTTTGATCAAGGGATAGTTAAGAGACGATTAACTTTAACGATTTTAAGAATTACCTTGGATGGAGGTTTTGTTTGTATTTTTTAATACAAAAAATTTAGGCTTGATGGAATTAAAGCATATTAATTATGCAATTATGGTAATAATATTCGATATTAGATCAGGTTTAACCTCTGTAATCCAAATTTTTGATATATGATACATATTTATTTTAATTAACACTGTTATAAGTAACAATAAACAATTATTAAATTCGGGAATCGGGAATCGGGAATCGGGAATCGGGAATCGGGAATCGGGAATCGGGAATCGGGAATCGGGAACAGGGAACAGGGAGGGTGCATCTGAGTTTGGCAATTAGGCAAAAATTCCCACACTCCCCGCGCCCGGGCCCCACACTCCCTTTTTACAAATATGAGATGCACCCAACATCAGCTACGTAGAAAATAACTTAGAATTAGTGTTTGTAGAATTACCGAAGTTTGAGAAGCAGTTGGAGGAGTTAGACCAACTCGATGAGTTGTGGATGTATTTTTTAAAAAATGCGCCTTCCTTAGAGACGGTGCCACTGAAAATGGCGAATAAGCCTAAAATAATACAAGGTAAAACTACTAGTTTTTGACCCAGACAAGGAGGTAGTTGTACAGTGGAACGATTGAACCAGTATCGGCAATGGATTCAGCAGGTGTTAGCTCGACATAAACAGTTTGTACCTTCTTATGGTGAGATTGAACAATTTACAGTGTTTGACCACAACGATGATCATTACTTACGGGGCTCCTAAGGCTGAAAGCCCCGTGTTTTTAAACCGGGGATGAAAGCCAGTAGCGACTAAAGTCGCTAAATAGTGTAAGATAAAATAGTAACGGAGGAGGTCGATATCCGGTGATCATAATTGAGTTCAAAGCCTACGGGAAAGAAAGTCAGTACTCTGCAATAGATGAGGCTATTCGGACAGTTAAGTTTATCCGTAATTGTTGCATTAGATTATGGATGGACAATAAAGGAACCGGGAAATATGACCTCAGTAAGTATTGCAAATTACTGGCCAAGCAATTACCTTTCGCTAATGAACTGAACTCAACAGCGCGACAGGCTGCGTCTGAGCGTGCATGGTCATCGATCGTTCGATTTTACGACAATTGCAAGAAAAAGATACCTGGCAAGAAAGGATTCCCTCGCTTCCAAAAGCATTGCCGTTCAGTAGAGTATAAGCAATCTGGATGGAAACTATCGCCTGACAAGAAAGCTATAACATTCAGGGACAAAAAAAGCATAGGAAAACTGAAGCTCAAGGGGACATGGGACTTGTGGCGATTTGAAACAAGCCGGACGAACCTCGATAACTTCATATTCATACCCGCAATCATAAGAACATGACTACTGTATTACAGCAGAGCAACACCTCTGTGTGGTCTCAGTTCTGCAATTGGGTCACCTCCACCAACAACCGCCTCTATGTAGGTTGGTTTGGTGTATTAATGATCCCAACCCTGCTAGCTGCTACCACCTGCTTCATCATTGCATTCATCGCTGCTCCTCCTGTGGACATCGATGGTATCCGCGAGCCCGTTGCTGGCTCCTTGATGTATGGAAACAACATCATCTCTGGTGCTGTTGTTCCTTCTTCTAACGCCATTGGCTTACACTTCTACCCGATCTGGGAAGCTGCTTCCTTAGATGAGTGGCTTTACAACGGTGGTCCTTACCAGTTGGTAGTGTTCCACTTCCTGATTGGTGTATTTGCCTACATGGGTCGTGAGTGGGAACTGAGCTACCGCTTAGGTATGCGTCCTTGGATCTGCGTCGCTTACAGCGCACCCGTTGCAGCTGCTAGCGCCGTGTTCCTGATCTACCCAATCGGACAAGGTTCTTTCTCCGATGGTATGCCCCTAGGTATCAGCGGAACCTTCAACTTCATGTTCGTGTTCCAAGCTGAGCACAACATCCTGATGCACCCCTTCCACATGCTAGGTGTAGCCGGTGTATTCGGTGGTTCCTTGTTCTCTGCAATGCACGGTTCTTTGGTGACCTCCTCCTTAGTGCGTGAGACCACCGAAACCGAGTCTCAGAACTATGGTTACAAGTTCGGTCAAGAGGAAGAAACTTACAACATCGTTGCAGCTCACGGCTACTTCGGTCGTTTAATCTTCCAATACGCTTCCTTCAACAACAGCCGTTCCTTGCACTTCTTCTTAGGTGCATGGCCTGTAATCGGCATCTGGTTTACTGCACTGGGCATCAGCACCATGGCATTTAACCTGAATGGTTTCAACTTCAACCAGAGCATCATTGACTCACAAGGTCACGTGATCAACACCTGGGCTGATGTACTAAACCGCGCCAACCTAGGTTTCGAGGTAATGCACGAGCGTAACGCTCACAACTTCCCTCTAGACCTAGCTGCGGCTGAAGCTACTCCTGTAGCTTTGACTGCTCCAGTTATCAACGGCTAATAAGATCGTAATCTGATCACCCCTAGGGGAATACAAAAGTATCCCCTAATAGCGCTCTCCAAAAAGGGAGCGCTTTTTTATTTGCTGGGAAAGCACCAATCGATTTTCCAAAAAAAATAAGAGAGCCGTCTTCAAGACTCTCTAGGTCATCAGGGTGCATCTATCTACTGATCTCAATATAACAGATTTAGCGAGGGGTGTCACCCCTCATGAAAAAAATTACCATGGAGCTGACTCTAGGTATAGCGCTACGCGCAAGTCAGAAGTTAGAAGTCAGAAGTCAAAAGTAAGCTATGACTAAGTTTTGGAATTTAGGAATGTCCTAATCTAAATGCGTAGTGCTATATGTTCACGTATCAATTTTCCCAAAAAAATAAGAGAGCCGTCTTCAAGACTCTCTGGATCATCAGGATGCATCTATCTACTGATTCCAATCTAGCATAATTAATGATGGGTAACACCCCTCATTTATAAAATCTGGTAAAAATTCCCTGTTCGCGTAGCGTGGCCTTTTGGCCATCGACAGTATTTTTCAGGTTAACTGGCTGGTTACCAAGCAAAGCTAAGATTAGCAGTTAAAAGATAATTTACGATGGCGATAGTGCTCTAGGTCCGAGAAAAGGCGAAATTAGCAAAACTCAATTCATTTGTGCCATGCCACTTGTAAACTTGATTGCGAAACCCCTTCCACANTCTATAAAATTACGGGGTTATAGCTCAGTTGGTAGAGCACCTCAATGGCATTGAGGGGGTCAGCGGTTCGAATCCGCTTAGCTCCATATTGATTAAATATTGATTAAAGGCTGAAGTCTTTTAGCCTGAGGGGTTGCTGTAGGGTAGCTTGGCTATCAGTCTTCAGTAATAAGGTTAGAATTTTTTGACGGTTGACGGTTGACGGTTGACGGTTGGCGGGAAACTCTTAAAACAAGTTTTGGGAGTGCCGAGGGGGGAAAATCCGTGAGACTTGATGGTGAGATGTTGAGATTAAAACCTCTTTATCGAAGACGAATTCGCCGTAATCGGCGAGGTTATCTAGACCAATCAAATTTAGGATGATCTCAGCCACTAGCCAGGTGCTGACTTTCAGAAATACATTGTTCCACTGATGATTCATTGCTCTGAGGTTTAAACATTTGGTAGGTAGAGGTTTTGTCTGGCTTCTGTTTGTTCAGATGTACCTAAATCTCTACTTCAATTCCAGAGCGACGAATCCGCAAAAAAGTCAAAAATTTTTATTTAATAAAATTTCCGATATTGATTGGTGTTGAGGGTTCACGGTTTAGGGTTGACAGTTGAGATCACTTTAGCTTCCGGCAAAATTCATCCCACACTCACGTTTCACGCTTGTTGTGGGATGAATTTTGCACAGGGTCTTTAACAAAAGACCTAAGGCGCACGTTCCAATGGGCAGGTAAACTGCTCTTGGATCGCGCCTTTTGATGTGTTATAGTATGTATACTAACAAGCAAAGCCGTTCGCGTAGCGTGGCCTACGGCCTTAAATGCTGGTTTGTTGGTAAAAGATTATTCAAAAAAAAGTCAAACAAAAACAGAGCGGCAGGGCAGTCCGTTCTTAAAGCCCAGCGCCTCCTAAGCAATAGCTGGATTGGCTGGGAAGCCTAAACTGATTCAATAGAATCAGTTTAGGAGCTGTCACGTTAATCACTTTGTTTATAAGCGATCGCTTTTGAGGATTTGAACCCAATTTGGGATTATAGCGCTGCATCGCTTTTATGATAGCGATGCAGCTCAGTCTTAGGGAGGCAGTGCGGTCTTGGGGAGGCAGTGCCGCCAAAGGGGGTTCCCCCATGAGCAACTGCCGTTGTTTCCACGGGGCTGGAGAGCGATGCAGCGCGGTCATGGGGGAAAGCTCCATGACCGCGCTGCATCAAGACAGGTGCGGAAGCAAGTTCCGCACACAGACCCATGCGCCATGAGCGACTGCATCAAGACACTGTTTCCGTCAATTCTTCTCAGTTCCCTGTGCCCCATTCCCTGTTCCCGACTTCTGCAAAAAGTCTAGTCAACCTTCACGCTCCTTTAAGGATTTGGATGGGATCCCCTTGGTGCAAGACTTTACCAGCTTCAGAAGCAGGCACGTTTGTATTCACACTTAATTTGTAGAAATGATTGAAACGAGCGCTGGTTGTCCAGGATGGTAGGGTTTCCTTGCGCCTCGCCATGAAAGTCTTTTGGAAATTATCAGTAGCCTCTCCTGTCTGAGAGTCTCGTGCTAAAACAATACAACGTTGACAGGGATTAATTCCTTCTATCAAAGCTTCCCCTACTTGAAACTGAATAGATTGCCCTGATTCGGTAAACAATTGGTCTTCCCAGAAAGCAGGAACTCCTCCAATTTCTAGATTGGCTCGAACCCGACGTCGTATGTCTTCAACAGTTATTTCAGGGAACCAAGAAGCAATGGTTTCAATGGTAGCGCTACTAATAATAGTAGGACCAAGAGCATTGGTATCGTCTGGAAAACCAGTGCTGGTGTTCTGCACTACTTTAACTGGAAAATCGAAGTAATCCTTTAACCAAGCTTCCAGAGCAGTTCGCCCGTGATCAATATGAAAGGTAATGTTTTGGTTTGTGCCCTGAATCTGTAGGGATAGCAATTGGGATTGGATATGGAAGACCGACCGCAGCAAGTGAACTTTGGCATGGCGCTTACCATTGACAAATTTACCTTGCTGATCTAATAGGGCAAATTCCCGGTCATGCTTTAGGGCACCACTTTTGAGGAGAGTTGCGGTTTGGAGTTCAATCCGATCAAGGGATTTAATCGGGTAGATATAGATAGCTTTAAGGTAAGGTAAGCTGTTCAGCATTTAGATTGAGATACCTAAATTCCTCAAAGGGAACAGGGAACAGGGAACAGGGAACAGGTAATAACCAATTTTAATGCACATCAGTTTAGTGTCATTAGTCAGTCTACCACTTTTTTAAAGTAATGCGATAGTTCTAATCTATTAGAAATAAGAGATAAAGAATGATATACCAAGAATAATCAAGACTCCATCAGCTTTATCCTAGTTGTCACTATTTCGATCAAGTAAAGCATTTTTTTATAAACTTGGTAGGTGTCACAGGGCAAATTCATCTTATCAGAGTTAATAAATTAATTAATTTCTAATAATACCGGGCAGATCAAGGAAAGCGATCGCTAATCCGAGCAAGCGATCGCTAATGTTGGTTTTGTTACTTACCTTAAACAAACGTAATAAACTTTCAGTTTTAGTAGAAGAAAGTAGTTAAGCGATCGCTAAGTTATAATAGCAGCTAATTTATGCTATTAAGCCAAATATAGAGGGTTTGCCCCGAGTGGGCGCATCTCATCTTTGTAAAAACATCATTGATCCAGTCTACTTTCTCTAGTATTAATTGAAATAAAGGAGAATTATTCAGGCGATCGCTACCCTATCCTAATTCCCCGCTAAGGTCTACTATGGTAAAGTGTTGCAACGATCCTAAGCTATTACTCTACCTCCCCCAACCCTTCAATAGTCGCCATCAGAATATTCACTAGCGGATGGTCAATCGATTCCTTGAATGCCTCTACTCGTCCAGATTTCAGGGAATTGATTACCTTAACTTTTAGTGTTGGGTTATTCTCAATTTTGTCAACAACTTCACCTACAACTATAATCTTCTCTTTGTTTGTTGTAGTGGGATTAGTCTGGGAGACTTGGTCTAGAAGTTGTTGGATTTCTTCTGCTGCTTCAGCTAGGGTTTGCTTCTGCCCGTTGGCTATTGATATATCAGCAGTTACAGAATTTCCAGCTATGCCTCCTATATTTCCAGCGTTATAAACGCTACCACTAATATTGAAACGGGATGTATTGGTATCTCCAGGCATAATAAAATCTTATCCTTGATGAATGAGACACTTACTTTTTAGAGTAAAGCACACCAATCGTGTTTCTAGACACAAACTGATTTGGTTTTTCGTTTTCGTCTAGGGACACCCATATCGATGCAGTCAGGTTAGCAGCTATGTTGTCTTTATATTGTTGATAATGTTGATCCTTAAGGCTAAAATAAGCAATGTACTTCAAGTCAGGTTTTTGTGTATTCTGTGTCCATCCATAAATCCTCAAATCGTAGTTACCAACTTGTAAATAAAATTATTTTACTCCTAATTCAGGACTCCAATCGAATCGAACTATTTTATTTACTGAAGAACGTGCTTGTACTGGAATCGGTTGAGCTAGATTTTCATCTTTAAAATTTCCGGCACTCTCGATTTTAACGAAAGTAGTCCATGCCATGTCATAAAAATTGTCATTATCTTTTCTGCCAACAACTAAACGAATCCGTTGAATAGTTCCTCCTTGAGGACTCCAATTGTAGAAAGTTATGGGAAGATTGAAGCCTAACCCGACAATCTTTCTATTACCAGTTGAATCAGTAAGGTATGTAGGAAAAAATATAATGTTTCTTCCCAAAGAAATCTTAAGATTAGCTTTTATAAAATTTGATGTATAAGCTACAGCTATAGATACAAGTAAACTAAATAAAGCAATGAGGATGGTAATAGGATCGTCTGACTGCACGTTTGACCCGGTGCTTTTATTTATTTGCGGTGCAGGTGACGATGAAATTACTGAGCTATTAGCTCAGTAATTTCATCGTTGTTATGAGTCCGAAACTGCATAGTTATTAGTGTCTATTACCAATAATAGATAACTAAGGTGGCATGATAACATTATATCCGGGTTTAAGAATTATTATATACTTTGCCTACTAATTGGTAATATGTAATTATTAATTTGTAGTTTAAAATTATGGATTATTTCGTAAGGGATTCACCGGATTGGATATTACTCCAATATAGAACCAGCTGCAGGCTACTATTCAATCAAGACTTGCTTTACCCAAGTTGCATCTGCGGTCGATAAAGGTGGTGGCGGATCTTGACTATAATCAATCGCTAAGTCATAACTCCCTTGGTCGTAAATGCTATGTAATAATTGTTGTAAATTAACCGTAGTTTATA
>NZ_JAAHGN010000190.1:0-9134 GCF_010672485.1 Moorena sp. SIO2C4
GATCGTACTTCTTTAAGTCTAAGTTTTCTGCTTCTGTAGTTTCCCTCAATTTTGCCAACCGAGCTTCTACCTCTGGACTCTTCAGGAAATTTTGACTGATATCCCCCGATAGTAACTTCTGGTTGTTCTACCTGCGGTGGCGTTAGTGTCTCAGGAGATACTCTAGAACCGTTGTCAGAACCGTTGTCAGAACCGTTGTCAGGATTTACTACTTTCCCATACCGGGGATTGACTAGCATTAACCCTTGTCGATAAGCAGATGCTGCCTCCTTTAACTGCTTCTGAGTTTGGTAAATCCTGCCTAAGTTAAAGTAGACTTCCCCATAACTAGGATTGAGCTCCAGAACCTTCTGATAAGATGCGATCGCATTTTCAAACTCACCTTGGTCTTGAAGCACCACTCCCAAATTGTAATGAGCGCTTAGCAAATCTGACTGCATCGCCACTGCTTGGCGATAGTAAGCCACAGCATTAGTCAAATCTCCTGCTTTTTGCCGGGTAACCCCTAGCTCATGGTTCAATTGTGCGTAGTGTGGTTGTTTTTCTAGGGAAAGCTTCCCTTGAGCGTGGAGTGCATTGCCCAAATTCACATCAGCTTCAGTGCAGGTAGGCTCAATCTCCAAAGCTTTTTGATAGGAAGCGATCGCATCGTCCCAACTACCTTGTTGTTGTAGAGCATACCCAAGGTTGTTGTAAACCGGTACTAAGTTCGGCTGTATTGTTAAAACTCGTTGGTAACACTCCACCGAGTCAGACAACTGACCTTGACCTTGGCACAAATTACCTAAACTGAACCAAGCCTTAACAGAATTCGGCTCCGCTTCCACAGTAGCTCTCAACAGCTTCTCGGCAGTATCATACTGACCTGTTTGCTGTGCCAGCACCCCTAAGCCATATAAAGCTTCCGGATGATTAGGCTGTTGTTCCAAAATCTTATAGTAAAGCTGTACAGCCTTGTTTAAGCGATTGGCTTGACGATGTTGAACAGCAATTTGTAGTGCTTCAGAAACAGTTTCCATCGCAAATTGTCTTGGTTTATGGACTACATTTAATAGAAAATCTTCCAATGCTCTTACCGGTTTCAAGTCACCATATAACTTATGCTTATTTTCAGCAACTTGATCAGATATGTATTGACGATATTGAGCATCTTGACCCAACCGTACCGCAATTTTCACATAATCCTCTTTACTCGAAGCAATTGTCTCTTCCAGACCCATCATTTTTAGAATTGCCATCGTATGCCGACCACGCATCAAATCTCCTGGCAATGTCACAATCGGAATATTATGGGCAATAGATTCCAAACTAGAGTTACATCCAGACCAACCAATGCTATCCAGGAATACATCCGCTATCGCTGAGGTTCCAGCAAACTTCCTGTTATTCATGAATGGTAAAAATATGCAGTAGTCTGTATAATCGAGGCCAAATTTATAAAAAGCATCCCTTAAACGCTGCTCAAATATCTCAGTAACCCGGTCACTTTTAACATATTTAATAAATACAAACTTACACCGATGAGCTAACTCCTTAGCAATTCTAGGAAATACATCATCATAGTCAGGTAAATACTTATATAACGATTGGCAACACCAGAACATAATCTCATCATCATCTAAGCCTATGTCCTTTTTAGCGATCGCTTCCGGTGTAATTTCCAAAGGCGTGTAATGGATAGAGAGATTCGGTAATCTAACTAACCTCTCACTATAATGATCTTGAGCATTTTCTGCTTCCATTAAATCACTACTCAAGTAATAGTCAATAGTCGGCATCCCACTAGTATCCGGATGTCCCCAAGATGTCATTTGAATTGGAGCCAGTCTTAAACAACCCAACTTAACTGTAGTTGGCGACATCCCGAATTCCGGAAAAATAAGGATGTGTAATTTATCTTCTGTAATTACCTCACACCATTCTTCGATAGTGAAAGAACCTTGAACAAATTTTACAAATGATTTTGCGGCTATTGCTGTTTCCTTATCCTGTTTTAACCCTGTGTGATAACCAAATAGTTCAAAATTCGATCTATCTAGATTTTCTACCCAGCCCTTAATCGGTATTTTCCAATTAGAATGATCCCAAAAGAATTCCGAAATAACTCCAATCCGAACTTTTTCATGAGGCGCTAAATTTGGTAGAGGAATTTTCTGGCTCCACCGGGGATAGCACTGGGACATGATCTGGCAAATCATTTGTCCATAAATTTCCTGTAACTCTCGGTTATTTAACCCTTGATAGGCCAGATAAAAAGGCTGAAACGCTCCCACCGCGTTAGCGGCACTTAGCAGTTCCCTTGGACTTAGCTCTGTATCGCTCTGTGTATAGCTATCCGCTAATTTTTTAAGACTACCTTGGTAATTATTTCGCGTTACCTTGATTTCATCAACACTTGAATAAATGATCGGAATCTGACACACGCACATGGCCAGTTTAGCTTCAGCCAAGTTAGGGTTAATACTTAATGCTTGCTGGTAAGACTGTAGGGCTTCTTCTAGCTTGCACTGTTCGTGGAGTGTATTTCCTAAATTGTTATAAACCTCAGCAAAGTCAGGTTTCAGCCTAATCGCTTCCTGATAGGACTGTACCGCTTCCTCTAACTTGCCCTGTTTTTGGAGTATTGTTCCCAAATTGTTATGAGCGTCAGCATAGTCAGGTTTAAGCCTAATTGCTTCTTGGTAAGACTCTCTTGCAGCATCTAACTTGCCCTGTGTTTGGAATAGAGTCCCCAAATTGTTATGAGCCTGAAAACAATCTGCTTTAAGCTTAATCGCTTCCTGGTAGGACTCTCGTGCCGCATCTAACTTACCCTGTACCTGCAGTACATTTCCCAGATTACAATAAGCCTGAGCATAGTCAGGTTTAACCCTAATCGCTTCTTGGTAGCAATGTAC
This sequence comes from Moorena sp. SIO2C4, assembly GCF_010672485.1. Classification (NCBI taxonomy): domain Bacteria; kingdom Bacillati; phylum Cyanobacteriota; class Cyanophyceae; order Coleofasciculales; family Coleofasciculaceae; genus Moorena; species Moorena sp. SIO2C4. Next base: position 2,898 of record NZ_JAAHGN010000190.1, read on the forward strand.
CGCTTCCCCTAACTTACCCTGATTATGAAGCAAATTTCCTAAATTATTATGAGCCACAGCATAGTCAGGTTTAACCTTAATCGCTTCTTGGTAATACTGTACCGCTTTCTCTAACTCTCCTTTTGCCCAGAAGATATTGCCCAAATTGTTATGAACTTCAGCAAAGTCAGGTTTTAGGGTTAAGGCTTGTTGGTACAAGGCTACCGCTTCCTCTAGCTTGTTTTTTTCCTCAAATATACTTGCCAGATTAGCAATGGCTATCACGTTATAGGGCTTCAATAAAGACTTTTCCTCACCCTGATAATCCCCCTGAATCTGTATTACCTGTCTGTAGATAGATTCAGCCTCATCTAATTTACCCAACTGATGATTTTGAGCGGCTGTATTGATTAGAGATTCAAGGTTTGATTCTAACAATTGGTTGGTAGTCATATAGCGGTTTGCAGGGCAGAGCTAGGTTGCTGTAATACTAAATCCGGTTTGATTAGATATCAATCATGAAAAATTATTTCACCCTAGTTGTCCGGTCAGTTTGGCAAAACTTTACATAACTTTACATTAAGGCGTCCAGGAATAAATTTTTGCTATACTATTTTTATAGGAAGAGTTAGGGAATCCGAACATGAACCACTGCGTTGGTACTACCGAAGCCGCATCTCTATTAGGTATTTCTTCTCGACGATTGCGCCAACTCCTGGAGAAGGGTCGGGTCAGGGGTGCCTATAAAAGTGGCAAATTCTGGATTATTCCTCTTTTCAAGCACCTACCACAAATCACCAAAGGTACCCGTGGACCAAAGGGCAAATGGCGTACCAGTCGTCCTCCCGCTTTAGCCACCATCAATGTCAACCGTAATCGGATTGGCAGCAACAATGCTAAACCTCCCCAAGACCGTCAGCCAGTGATTTCGGTAAAACGAAGCGGCAACAATCTATATGGCAACCAGATCGAAATCCTTGGTCCATGTCGGATTGTCTATCAGCCCGATCACCCACTGCGTTGTGGTGCTCGTCTATGGATCGAAACCTTCAGTGATGTTCATTTTATTGGTGGTAGTTTTCCGGCTAGTGCTTGATACTAAGGGCATTGCTGATTCTGGCTATGGTTTCCCCAATTCTGGGGGTAACAAAACTTTCAAAGTCCCTCAGAATTCGAGGAGCAACAGGGGCTTTAATAAAACCAGATGATCGCGCATTTATTCCTTAATTAAGGAACGCCAAAACTATGAGATTTATCAGCCCTAAAATAGATTATGTATTCAAAAAAATATTTGGTTCCAAAGAAAGTAAAAATATATTAATTAGTTTTCTAAATGCCATTATTTATGATGGCGAACCAATCATTCAATCTTTAACCATTATTAATCCCTATAATCCCGGTCAAGTGTTGACTTTAAAAGACACTTATTTGGATGTAAAAGCAGTGTTAGCGGATGGAGAGATTGTCCTAATTGAAATGCAAGTATCATCCATGACTGGTTTTAGCAAACGGGTACTTTATAATATGGTGAAAGGATATGTTAATCAGTTAAAAACAGCAGAGGACTATATTCGTCTTAAACCTGTTATAGCTGTCACAATTACGGATTTTATTTTGTTTGACGAAACTCAGCAAATTATTAATCAATTTGTGTTTCAAGAAAAAACAGAAAAGTTTGAATGTCTGGAAGAGGAATTGCAGTTAATATTTATAGAATTACCGAAATTCCATAAAAGACTCTCAGAATTAGAAACTTTAGCCGATAAATGGATTTATTTCATCAAAGAAGCTTCTAGTTTCGATAACATTCCTCCTTCTTTAGGAGAAGTATCAGAGATAGAATCAGCTTTAAATCTTGCTAATCAAGCTGGTATGACGCCAGAAGAATTAGAAATTGCCGATCGCCGTGCTATGGCATTACAAGATGAAAGAGGAAAAATAACTTATGCTGAAGAAATCGGTAGAAAAAATGAGGCGATCGCCTTAATAATACGTCAACTGAAAAAGCGTTTTGGGGAAATTGATAAAAAAACCATTAGCAAAATAGAAATTTTAACAATTGAAGAGTTGGAAAATTTGGGAGAAGACTTCTTAGATTTCAATAACATAACTGATTTAGAAAATTGGCTTAACTAGCATTCAGCCCGGATATAGCGTTCATAGGACTCATGAGGTACACATTATTTTTTACCTCTTCCCTCTTCCCTTTTCCCTCTTCCGTTCGCGTTCGCCTTTGGCGTGAGGCTCAACGTAATCAGGCGCGCGTCTCCGGGGGAAACCCCCGCGTGAAGGCGCTGCCTCCCCAAGACCGCGCTGCCTCCCCAAGACCGCGCTGCATCACTGCTACCTCCTCCCTAAAAACCAGAAATTTGACCTCACAAGTCGTAGAATTCCTATAGTTGGTAGGGTAATGGCATTGCCCAAACAGCAGTAGCGAAGCTGATCGCAAAAACGATCGCAAAAATATAATTATGATCGACACTTATGATATTGTTGTAGTTGGTGCTGGTCCAGTGGGATTAGCCACTGCCATTGGCTTACAGCAGCGAGGTATCTCTAATTTTATAGTCCTTGATCAAACTCGTGCCTTTCGTCGAGTGGGTCAGGTTATCGATCTTCTGCCCAATGGATTAAAAGCCCTCAACCACATAGCGCCTTCTGCTTACGAAGCCGTTAAAAACACGGATATGGAGTTTTTGCAGAAAGTGCAACCCAATCAAAAATGGGTTTACAAAAATTTGAAGGGAGAGCAAATTCACTCAATTCCTCTTAGCTATGAGAGTTGGTTCAAGGATTATGGAGAGGGTCGAGTCTCAATTTCTTGGTATGATTTACAGACCACTCTCAGACAGCAACTTCCCGTTGAACAGGTTAAAGCGAATCATCGTTGTATCAATGTAGTCGATGAAGGAAACACCGAATATGTTCGGCTAGATTTTGTTTCTGATGCAGCCATAGAAGCAAATCCCTATGCTCATTGGTCAAACAGACAAAACGATGAGGATACAGTCTCCTTTAATTCAGAACATAGTCCCCAACAATTTCAAAAACAATCAACCCGGGCTAGGCTAGTTGTTGCTGCAGATGGGATCAACTCTAGCATTCGTCGAATTGTTTATAATGATAGTCCCTACAGTGGTTTAGCACGACCTGACTATTCCGGGTTTGCCGCCCTATTCTGTATGGAAATCACAGATATTCCCCCAGAGCTAAGCACAGAGCTTGAAAACAAATTTTTTCAGCAGGAACGGATTATAAGTATCACTAATGATCGCACTAATGATCAAATCTCAGAGGATTCCCCTTCTATGGAATCCCCACGGATGCTCCTATTTCGCCGTTCCAATGCTCAGTTTGGGTATTTGATCCATCTTCCTTTAAACCAGGAGGAGTTGACAGAAAAATCTGGAAGTGCCTTAATTGCTTTAGCATTACGAGAGTTGGAAAACGCTAATTTTCCCAAAGCTCTCACACAATTAGTGGCGTTATCTCCTCCTGTCAAAATGCAATCCCGTCCGTATTACATTCACCGTGTAGAAACTCTATCTCCCTGGAGTTCAGGTAGAGTTGTATTAGTGGGTGATGCCGCCCATGGGATGCCTCCTTTCATGGCTCAAGGGGCTAATCAAGGATTGGAAGATGCTCTGGTTGTAGCTACCCTTATCGCTAATATTGTACATAAAAATAATCTTGATAATATCCAAGCAATCGCCAATGCTTTCCTTAACTATGAATCTCTTCGTCGTCCATTAATGGAGAAGATTCAACAAGCAACATTGACCAGAATTCCCTACAATAACAAACAAGCATGGCAAGACTACCAACAATTGGTATATTGTCGTAATTTTGACCAACTGCTGGAGCGATGTAAGCATTCAGCCCTCAGCCGTCAGCCATCAGCCAAAGGCTGAGAGCTGAGAGCTGAGAGCTGAGAGCTGAGAGCTGAGAGCTGATAGCTGAGAGCTGAGAGCTGATAGCTGATTGCTTACACAAAGCCAAACTGATTAAGCTTTCATCCTAATTACATCCTCACTCAAAACTTGATTTAATTTGCCACTGCGATATCCTTCTAAATCCAGGGTCACATAGACAAAACCCAACTCCTGAAACTCTGCCACTAACTTCGGTAAATCTGTCGTTACCACAAATTCCTTAATCTCTTCCGGTAGTAACTCAATTCGTGCGGTATCTCCTTCTGAACGAACCCTCAAATTGGAGAAACCTAACTTCCGTAAATAGATCTCTGCTCGTCCTACCCGTTGTAACTTAGCTACTGTAATCATTTCCCCATAGGGAAAGCGAGAACTCAGACAAGGTTGGGCAGGTTTATCCCACCACGGCAGTCCTAATTGTTTCGAGAGTTGGCGCACTTCCGCCTTACTTACCCCCACTTCCGCTAAAGGCGATCGCGCACCTCGTTCCTTGGCCGCCTGAATCCCTGGACGATAGTCCCTTAAATCATCCCCATTCACCCCATCGACTACATAAGGATAGCCTCGCTCCAGGGCTAGAGGTTTGAGAGTGTCGTGGAGTTCACTTTTGCAAAAATAACAGCGATTGACCGGGTTAGAGGTATAATTGGGATTATCCATCTCATGGGTTTGGACAACCTCATGAGTAATGCCAATGGTAGCGGCTTGGATGCGAGCGTCTTCTAATTCTTCTGGTAATAGTGACGGGGATTCAGCAGTGACCGCTATTACGCGATCGCTTAAAACATCGTAAGCAATTTTAGCAACTAGCGTGCTATCAACTCCCCCAGAATAGGCAATCAAAGCCCGTTCCATCTCAGCAAATATAGTTTTTAATTGCTTGAGTTTCTGCTCTAGCATGGTTTTGATAAATAATTTTCCCTGTTTGTAGCACTATCCCATCTACTATCATGCCCGATTTATCATGATTAGACTTCGCGGTATAGCACTACCCATTAAAATTAGGACATTGTCTTGATGCAGTCGCTCATGGGGGAAACCCCCTTTGGCGGCGCTTCATCGCTCCTAAACTCCGAAACGTGAGTATAGCTTACTTCTGACTTCTGACTTCTAACTTCTGACTTCTGACTTCTGACTTCTGACTTCTGACTTCTGACGCTAAGCGTAGCACTATAAATCAAAACTCCCGTTGCCAGAAGATTAGGATAGCGATCGCTAAAAGTAGCACGATGTACAGTAATCCATAAAGTCCATTTAAAAACAGTTCTGGGAACGGGGGTAAGACACCATAGACGGCATCATTCTTTAAATTGAGCCGTGATAAATCCGGGATAACCAAGTATAGGGTTTCGGTCATCCGCTCAATGCCAGGGTTTTCGCTCAACTTGCTTAACTCCACTAAATCACGGCTCAAGTGTCCCATCATATAAATCCCAAACGTAAGTAACGTTGCTAGGAGTGAACTAGTAAAGACACCAAACATTAGCGCTACTGCTGTGATTAGAGACAGTTCTAGAAATTGGTAAAGCACCGAAACCAGGATGCTAACCACAGGGTATTCAATACTAGAGGCACGTAAGCCCAGCAGATAAATGGCAGTCATAGCCACAACCAGCACAGCCAATACACCCGATAACCCTAAGTGTTTGCCAATGATAAATTCAGCCCGGCTAAGAGGCTTGGGAATTAACACTAATACAGTACGCTTTTCGATTTCCTTGTTAATCAACCCGGTACCAACAAATACCGCCACGATTACACCCAGGATACCCATCCCAGCTAGACCCAAATCCAGAAAAATTTTCTCTTCTGTGGTTGCTGCTATCTCAGGTAACAGCCTCAGAGCTATGCCTAGGGCTAGGGCAAAAAAGCCGATCAGATATAAAACGCGATCGCGTATCACTTCCCGAAAACCATTAGCTGCGATCGCCCAAATTCTTGCCAAACTCACCTACTATCTCCTATGCTCCTCTTTTGCTTCCATCATAGGAGAGGTACACAAGTTTGGGATTTTTGCTATAAGCTTAAGTCATGGATGATAGAGAAGTCATCAAGAACCGCCCAGAATTCGCTTAGGTGCGCTTGACCTTGGCGAATTTAATTCGCCAAGGTCAAGCGCACCTCTTGCTATTTAGACTTTTAAACTATTATCACTTTGGACTCTAAATACCAATCACTAATCACTAATTATTACTAATCACTAATTATTACTAATTACTATGATGATTGCGCTCATCCACCAAGCAAATAAAGCTAGAAATAGCAATCCCATTATCCCAGCAGTAGGATCGCGATTAATGCCAGTAATCCAGGGAGCAACCTTGCC
>NZ_JAAHGN010000191.1:0-9108 GCF_010672485.1 Moorena sp. SIO2C4
TTGTGTCCTCCCTACTCCCTACTCCCGACTCCCGACTCCCGACTCCCGCGCAACCGAAAACGAAAGGACCTAACCCAATTGATAACTGCTATATGACGACTAAGGCCAACAGCTTTTTAGGATTAGTGATTGGCAATTCCCGGCTACATTGGGCTTGGTTTGTAGATAACACCCTGAAAAAAGCCTGGGATACCAACCATCTAACCCCAGCAGCTGTAGAGCAGTTAATCAAGGACTGGACGTCTAATGTAATGTCAGAGGAAATTTTCCCACCCCAGTTAGGAGCTCAGGGTACAGACACATCCAAGCCATTACCCCTTTACATCGCTTCAGTAGTACCTGCCCAAACAGCACTCTGGCAAAACTATTCCGATACTACAATATTGACCCTGGAAGATTTACCCCTTTCCGGACTATATCCCACCCTAGGCATTGACCGCGCCTTGGCGTTATTTGGTGCTGGTCACAGGTATAGTTATCCAATTTTGGTTATTGATGCTGGTACTGCTCTAACCTTTACTGGTGCTAACCAAAACCTACAGCTAATCGGAGGGGCTATCTTGCCAGGATTAGGATTACAGTTACAGTCTCTAGCACAAAAAACTGGAGCATTACCCGCCATTGAACTACCAGCTCAGTTACCAAAGCGTTGGTCACTCGAAACATCAGGAGCCATGGCAAGTGGTGTGGTCTATACAGTATTAGCTAGTATCCGGGATTTTATTGAGGATTGGCAAAGGGAGTTTCCCAACAGTCCGATTGCTCTGACTGGTGGCGACTCTGAGCAGTTAGTTACTTATCTCCAATCTCAATTTCCTGGAATAGCAGCTCAGATTATTGTTGATCCTTACTTAATCTTTTGGGGAATGTTGTCAGTCGTTGGTAGTTAGTTGCTGCGGTGACTTTTGTGGGGAATGGGGAATTAAGCAACGGTGATATTACCCTCAAAATAGTCCTGTAACTGACGGTCATGGTCATGGCTGAGGTTTCCCTTAGGGATAGCTTCCAGTTCAAACGCCTTGACTTCACTAATTTCCAATACGTCCTGTACCTCCATGGTTCCAGTCACATCAGCTTCTACCAGAATACAGATAGAATGGACTCTGGGATCTCTTCCTGGTGCTGAGTAAACCCCAACTAACTGGCGAATCTTGAGCAACTCAAGTCCGGTTTCCTCAAATAATTCCCGTTCGATAGTCGTTGGAATATCTTGACCCCAGTTAACCATCCCTCCTGGTAGAGCCCACTTACCATTGTCACGACGTCGAACTAGCACAATTCGCCCATCCGGCAAGAGTGGAATGATGCTCGTACCGGTAATAGGATGTCGAAATATAATCCCCAGAACTGTTTGGACAAATTGCCATAATCTTCTCATGTGATGATAGGGCTGTTGATTGTGTGTGTTGCTTTTACTGACTGCTATGATAGACATTATGGATGCAAGTTCGGTAACGTCAGTGATTGAAAAGTCCATTGTGATGCAATTCAACGTTGAACGTCTGAGTAGTTAACAGCTAGGAGCCTAAGGAATACCTAACCGGTTACAGGCAAATCACTTGTGGTTAAATCTCTGTCTTGATGCAAAGCGCGAGTGGGGGGCCTCCTTTGACCGCACCGGTAGTCGCTCATGGGGGGTGATCCCCAAGACCGCGCTACCTCGCTGCATCGCTGTCATAACCTGGGTAGATATGCACCAGTGCTTTGCCCTCTCACCGACCTTCATCTGAACATTTTCGATCAGATGGACAACTCTAAATGACTATATACATTGGCAACCTAGATTATCAGGTTACCTCTGAAAACTTACAGGAAGTATTTCAGGATTATGGTACAGTATCAAAAGTAGTAGTTCCTAAAGATAGGGAAACAGGTCAAGGGCGTGGATTCGCTTTTGTTGATATGGGGACAACAGATCAGGAAGATTCTGCCATTGCTGAGCTAGATGGTGCAGAATGGATGGGGCGTTATATGCGCGTCCGCAAAGCTAGACCAAAGACTAACGACAACGACAACAATCGAGGAAATCGTAGTCGCAGTGGGTTCTAGAATAAGTTATAACAACAGTAGGCTTCGAGGACAATCAAGAAGTATGTTGTGGAAAACTAACCATTTTCCTTTGCCGTGGGTGACCGAAAAAGTGGGTCTCAAGCCCCGTCCTTCTAGGAGGGCTTTTGTTCACTGTGGTATAATAAAAAGGTAGCCTAGCACAGACAGGATTCGTCGGTACTGTCAACAAACTAACGACGTAAAGCGATGCTAGTACATGAGGCGCGAAAAACCTCATTAAAAACGTATGGATCAAGCGCGGATACCGACAACCAGTAAAGCAAATCTTAAAAGATGAAAGTACCGTGGGGTTAGAAGTTACCGTAAGAAGAGTGGAGCCAAAATCGGCAAAGTTTTAACCCTTTTACCCATAGACGACTAACCATAAAGGCTCCACTCTTCTAAGGTTTCGTCTCCGGCACACGGAAACTGAGGAAACTCAACGCTTAGGGAGATAAGCCCACTGGGGTTAGTTAAATTAAGCTCAATATTTGGTTTTTAACGGATATTTGGCTTAAATATTGCCTTTGGCGGATAACTAATTTTAAGGCATGTCGAAGAACTAAGAATCCCCGTCCTTCCAGGGCGGGGAGTGTCAAATGGGTAACTTAAATAAACCAAGCTGAATCTAGTCTAAGACTTGGGTTTGATAGTGTTTTTGTTTTTTTATCAATGAGGTAGACATGGCAAAGCGCCGCAATCTAAAAAAGGAAAAGGCGCAGCGGAATCAAGCTTACGCCCGTAAGTTTCGGAAATCCAAGCGTAATACGGGCCGTTTTTCCAAAAATAGACGGTACGGTAGCAAACCTCCTAAGTCGGAGGAAACAACAGCAGAAACTAACAACGAGGATAATTACCAAGGTGGTACTGGTGCGATGTAAGGAGTCAGCTATCAGCTGACTGTCATAGCTGACTCCTTACATCCGATCAGGCAGCTACCCCAGTTGATTAACTACTGTTGATGTAGAAAACTTAGGAGTATCGAGTCAGGAGCTTCGAGTCAGAATAAGTCAAGGTTATGTGATTGGAATAAACAAAAGTCAAAGTATCTTTTAAGCCAAAAACTAACTAAAAATCCTTACTTCTGATCCGAAGTTTCCCGATCCGAACTTCCCTATTATTAAGATTATTAAGTATTTTTGTACTGGTGCAAGATCGACAAGATCTAAATTAGAGATAAATTGTAAGCATTCAGCCGTCAGCTATCAGCTTATGCGCTACGCGCACGCTACTTGAGGTGCTTATGGGCTACAGATGTTGCTACAGATGCTGCTATCAGCTTATGCGCTACGCGCACGCTACTTGAGGTGAGGTGCTTATGGGCTACAGATGGTGCTTTTGAATAAAACAGGTAAGCATTTGTTTAATCTGAGTTACGTCTGCATGATAGCTGACGGCTGACAGCTGATAGCTGTTCGCGTAGAGTGCGCGTAGCGCATATGCTTACGATAAATTAGCGATCAATCATGATTGGAATTTAAGCGATCGCATGCATCCTGAATCCCTCGCCTAACCTGGTCAAAACCAGTGCCACCATAACTATTCCGACGAGCTACTACTTGAGTAGGGGCAATGGCTTGATAAATATCCTCCTCAAAGGCTGGGTGCAAAGTTTGCCAGTGTTCGAGGCTCAAATCCTTCAGTAACTTCCCGGATGCCAAACAACTTCTGACCACCTTACCCACCAGATTGTAGGCTTCCCGAAACGGAACTCCTTTTGAGGCTAAATAGTCAGCGACATCGGTAGCGTTAGAGAAATCTTCAGTAACTGCTGATGCCAAACGTTCGGTACGAAATTCTAACCCTTCCTGCCAGAGAATGGTCATGGCTTCGAGACAGGCTTTGATAGTGTTAACGCTATCAAACAGTGCTTCTTTGTCTTCTTGCAGGTCTTTGTTGTAAGCCAAAGGTAGCCCTTTCATCAATACCAACAACCCTTGCAGATGACCAAAGACACGACCAGTCTTACCTCGTACCAGTTCCGGAACATCAGGATTTTTCTTTTGGGGCATGATGCTCGAACCAGTAGCACAACTATCGATGAGAGTAACAAAGCCAAATTCCTGAGATGCCCAGAGAATGATTTCCTCTGACAATCGGCTCAGATGTACCATGATCAAACTGGCAGCACAGAGGAATTCAATGGCAAAGTCGCGATCGCTTACTCCATCGAGGCTATTACCATAAATTCCTTCAAAATGCAAGGTTTTGGCGGTATGATGTCGGTCAATGGGGAAGGTTGTCCCTGCTAAGGCTCCACAACCCAGGGGTGAGATATTCACCCGTCGTCGGATTTCCCCTAAACGCTGCCAGTCCCGCTCTAGCATTTCTACGTAAGCTAACAGGTGATGGGCTAAACTGACTGGCTGAGCCCGTTGCAGGTGAGTATAGCCAGGAATCAGGGTTTCAACATGAGCTTTGGCCAGATTGAGCAAGACCTGTTGGAAGTTACGTAACTGGCTACGAATCTGATCAATCTGCTCCCGGAGGTAGAGTCGGGTATCCGTACCAACTTGGTCATTACGCGATCGCCCTGTATGTAGCTTCTTGCCAACATCACCCACAAGTTCAGTTAGGCGGCATTCTACAGCTAAGTGTACATCTTCAGCATCAACACCAGGGTTAAATTTTCCTTGGTGGTATTCTGAACGGATTTGTTCTAAGCCAGCTACTAGCTGCTGAGCTTCCGACTCAGAAATAATGCCAGTATGGGCAAGCATCTTGACATGAGCCACAGAACCAGTAATGTCATACTCAATCAGTTCTATGTCAAAGCCGATACTGGCATTGAAGCAAGCAATTGCTGGATGTAACGCTGATTCAAATCTCTGACTCCAGGTTTTTTGCTCAGTCACAGTTTTGGAAACAAGATAAAGGACAAAAGATAAAGCACAAAAGACTCGTTAAACGAAGTTAGATTTAGTATAAGCATTCAGCTATCAGCTATCAGCTATCAGCTATCAGCTATCAGCTATCAGCTTAGGCGCGTAGAGCATAAGCTAAGAAGGGCAAATCCCCAGACTTTCAATTCTATAAAATTTGGAACTATTAAATTTTACCGTTTGGGCATTGTGCAATGGGCATAGGTGTAGACTAAGCGAACCGCACAGGCTACGGAAGATGTATCTTAAGCTGACGGCTGACAGCTGACGGCTGACAGCTGACGATTTAGTTAAACGAAGTTAGATTTCTGAATAAGTAACCAACAACTAAACCAATCACCAGCGCCACAGCCTGACCAGAATCAATAAACTTTTGCCACGCCGTCTTGATTTGACCGAGTACATCGGGATCTTCAATAGTTTGAGCCAAAACTAGCCCATCGATGGGTAACTGAGAGTTCAGCCATCCCAAGACATCAGTCCAATCGCTAATGCTATCTAACGGAACTATTACTGTTTGTATGCCTACAATCACCATTGCTATGCTTTCCTATACGTTAAATCTATTAGTCAAGCCTTGATTTTACCTGCATTACGACCAGTGTCATATCATCTCCGTTAGTTGTTGTACCAGTAAACTGCTGGACTTGCTGAAATAGGTAATCTAAAATTTCCTGAGCACTATAACTATGTTCACAGGCCCACTGGAAGCTTTGGGTTAGATTTTCCTCATCAAAGCGATTGCCATTGAGATTCGCTGCCTCGGTCACCCCATCAGTGTAGTAAATAATGGTGTCCCCTGAATCTAGCTGCACGTGAGAGTCTTCGTATTGAGAATCAATTTCTAAACCAATCAGCATCCCTCCTGCGGTATCCAAGGGTTTGATAGAACCGGTTGATGCCTGCCACAACAAGGGGGGATTGTGAGCGGCATTACTATAGGACAAAATCTTGGTTTTGGGGTCGTACTCAGAATAAAACAGGGTGACGAACCGATGGGAATTTTCCAAGTCAGGATACATAACCCGGTTCAGGTGTTCGAGAATGCGTGCAGGGGAGTGACCGTTTAGTACTTCTGCTCGCAGCATTCCCCTGGTCATAGTCATAATCAACCCAGCCGGAACCCCTTTTCCCATCACATCACCAATCACAATGCTCCAAGGTAAATAAGCACTGTGGTCATCAGTGAGATGACCATCCCCGGAGTTTTTCGGTCCGAGCTGGTCGTAGTTGGTGGGAATGAAATCGTAGTAGTCACCTCCGACACGGTTAGCGGTTTTACAGAAAGCCGCTAATTCCAACCCTTCAATTTCAGGGCATTGGCGCGGTAGTAGGCGGATTTGGATATCGGCACCAATTTCTAACTCTCGATCTAAGCGTTCTTTATGGCGTAGCTCAACTTTCAGTTCATCATTAGCGATCGCTACTGCAGTTTGGTCAGCCACTAACCTTACCAACTTCTGTCGTGTTGCTGTCCAGTTATATTGTGGGTCATGGCTAAAGATATACAAATGTCCTTGTTCAACATTTTTAACCAGAATCGGAAGACTAAACAGTTTGATATTGGGTTCAAGATAATCCCTCAAGAGTTTATCAAAGGATGCCTGAACCAGTTTCAAAGAGGTTGGTGTGTGCTGATCATTCCCCCCTTGGCCATTAGGACTTGTCACTTGGTGGGTGGTCTTTTCTATCGCTTTACGAATAGTCTGAACCACCTGAGGGTTCTGGTAGTGTAGGTCAGATCGTTGTACCTGACCATCTCGATTGAACAAGATTAAAGCTCCCCCATCGGCATCACTCACCCGTGCTGCCATTAGAGGAATTAACTCTAAAAACTGATTGAGATTGTTGAAGCTGCGTAAGGCAAACCCCAATGAACTTAACAAATCTTGAACCTTGTGCTGTTCTCGATAAAGACGTGCCACCAGTTCTTTGAGGGTGGACACAGGGTTTTTCTTAGCAGCAGCATAGGAGCTGGTGCTATTCGTTGAACTTGAGGGTTGGTGGGGAATGGGCAGTGCTGTCATTGCATCAGGTGTTAGGAGCGTTACCAGTTATGCTGCACAAACCATCAGGTTAATCAGGAGTTAGAACAGATGTCTACTCAGGTTTTGTCAAGCAGCTGTTGCTGACACTGTTGACCTGTGAAGCCTACGATGGCTGACCCTGGATCTTCACGGTAGTTTTGCTTAGGTATTGATTCAACCATGTAGGATAACTAGCGCAACAGTATGGCATCCTACAGTAGCACTGATTGCCATTTTTAGCTATTCCAGAAGTCCCAACCAATCATTCCAACTGACCTGATTTGTCTAATGATAGCCCTAATTACACTCAATGTTATTCAGGGAATCTTCTGAGTGCTGAAGTTTAATGCATTAATTAATAGCACCCGATGATTCCACGTTTCACAAATTTTTCTGTTATACTAGTTTTATCGGAATAGTTTAAGGAGTCAACTGATGAACAAGTGCGTTGGTACTACTGAAGCGGCATCTCTGTTAGGAATTTCTTCTAGACGATTGCGACAACTCCTAAGCTCTGGCCGGGTCAGAGGTGCTTATAAAAGCGGTAAATTCTGGATTATTCCCCTGTTTAACTATCTGCCTCAAATTACCAAAGGCAGACGTGGCCCAAAGGGTAAGTGGCTTAAAAATCGTCCTCCGGCTCTAGCTAAGATCAATGTCAACCGCAATCACATTGGCTCGAATATGCACAAAAGTCCCAAAGACCGGAAGCCAGTGATTTCAGTAAAACGAAGTGGCAACAATCTATACGGCAACCAAGTAGAAATCCTCGGCCCATGTCGGATTGTCTATCAGCCAGATCACCCACTCGATTGTGGCGCTCGTTTGTGGATCGAAACCTTCAGTGATGTTCACTTCATTTCTTGATGCAAAGCGCGAGTGGGGGAAACCACGGCAGTCGCTCATGGGGGAGACCACGGCAGTTGCTCATGGGGGAAACCCCCAAGACCGCACTGCCTCCCCAAGACCGCGCTGCATCGCTGGTGGCAGTTTTCCTGCTAGTCGCTAATTACCAATTACTAGGAATCCCAACACTGAAAGCTCCGTCTCTTTAGAGCCGGTCAGAAGTTACCGCAAGAATAAGGAAGCCTTTATGGTTGGTCGGCTATGAGTAAAGGGTGAAAACTTTATGATTAAGGCTTCCTTATTCTAAGGTTTCGTCTCCGGGATGAAAGTGCTTAGCGAGTTTATTCGCCTTGAAAAGATATTGAATCATAGTTGTATAATTACGCTATATGTGTTAGCGTAATTGTATACATAAGAGGTCGATTTATGATGATCATAATTGAATTCAAAGCCTACGGAAAATCGTGCCAATATCAAGCTATTGACGAAGCAATTCGGACAGTAAAGTTTATCCGAAATAGTTGTATTCGTCTGTGGATGGATAATAAGGGCACAGGAAAATATGACCTCAGCAAGTATAGTAAAATACTTGCCAAAGAGTTTCCCTTTGCCAATGAACTGAATTCAACGGCTCGACAGGCTGCGGCTGAGAGAGCCTGGTCATCAATTACTCGCTTCTATGACAATTGCAAGAAAAAAGTACCAGGAAAGAAAGGTTTTCCCCGTTTTCAAAAACACTGTAGATCTGTTGAGTACAAACAATCAGGATGGAAACTTTCCCCTGATAAAAAGTCAATCACTTTCAGTGACAAGAAAGGAATAGGAAAGCTGAAACTCAAGGGTACCTGGGACTTGTGGCGCTTCGATAAAAAATTGATCAAACGGGTTCGCATTGTCACAAGGGCTGATGGGTACTACGTTCAGTTTTGCGTCTCTGTTGATGTAAAAGAGCAATTAGACCCAGCTGATACCACTCTAGGCTTAGATGTAGGACTAAAAGAGTTCTATACCGATTCTAGGGGAAACACTGAACCTCATCCTCGCTTCTATAGGGCAGGAGAGAAGCGTCTAAAATTTTATCAACGCCGAGTATCTCGGAAAAATAAAGGCTCATCTAACCGTAAGAAAGCCATTAATAGATTAGGCAGACAACACCTTAAAATAAGTAGGCAGCGTGAAGAACATGCCAAGAGACTGGTTAGAAGTTACCGTAAGATAGTGGAGCCTTATTACAAAAGATTTAACCCTTTTATGCAAAGCCGAACACCCATAAAGGCTCCACTATCTAAGGTTTCGTCTCCGGC
>NZ_JAAHGN010000192.1:0-5422 GCF_010672485.1 Moorena sp. SIO2C4
ATCCTCAGGATTAGTCTCTGGGTTTGGGCGAAATTCGGAATCCATAATGGTCACCTTTTGCTTGTTGTTTTATATTATATATAATTTGTCAAGGGTTTTTAGAAATTTTTTTTGACAGCAAATTTCGCGCACCGCAAAGTTGAGTTAAAGTCCCCCAGAATTGGGGGATTTAGGGGGATTTCAGCTTTTAAAGTCCCCCAGAATTGGGGGATTTAGGGGGATTTCAGCTTTCAAAGTCCCCCAGAATTGGGGGATTTAGGGGGCAAATTCGTAAGTCCTAAAAATTAGAGACGCTCTATTGAACGTCTCTAAAAAGCTACTCTGTCTTGATGCAGTCGCTCATGGGGGAAACCCCCAAGACCGCGCTGCATCGCTTTTGGCGTTGCTTAATAATGGAATGATTTTAATACTTTTGTAGAATGGGCATCAAGCGTGGAATGGGCATCTTGGTAGAACTGGCATCTTGGTAGAACTGGCATCTTGGTAGAACTGGCATCTTGGTAGAACTGGCATCTTGGTAGAACTGGCATCTTGGTAGAACTGGCATCTTGGTAGAACTGGCATCTTGGTAGAACTGGCATCTTGGTAGAACTGGCATCTTGGTAGAACTGGCATCTTGGTAGAACTGGCATCTTGGTAGAACTGGCATCTTGGTAGAACTGGCATCTTGGTAGAACTGGCATCTTGGTAGAACTGGCATCTTGGTAGAACTGGCATCTTGCCAGTTTCATGCTTATTGTCGAGCGGGCAGGATGCCCACTCTACTCCTATTCATTCCAAGACTGACGCAACGCCAATAATCCTAATCTATGCCTTCAATTTTATCTTCAACCTCCTGATACAACTCGCGCAACAGCTGTAAATTACTCTCACTAGTTTCCCAATAGCCACGTCCATTAACTTCTAATAACGTAGACACTACTTTACGGAAGGAATTGGGATTCAAATTCATTAACCGCTGACGCATTTCTTCATCCTGGATAAAGGTAGTATTCACATCTTCATAAACCCAGTTATCCACTGCATCAGCCGTTGCACTCCAACCCATAGTATTCACTAAGCGTTTGGAAAGTTCACGGACCCCTTCATAGCCATGATTCAACATGCCTTCGTACCACTTGGGATTAAGTAACTTAGTCCGGGCATCTAAACGAACGGTTTCTGATAGGGTGCGAACCTGAGCATTAGCAGTAGTAGTATCAGCTATGTAAGCGGTTGGTTTCTTACCATCGTTCCGCAAGTTGGCTACTACCTTAGTGGGGTCAGAATCAAAGTAATGAGAAACATCAGTCAGGCTAATTTCCGATGAATCAAGATTCTGGAAGGTAACATCAGCGGTTTTCAAGGCAGACTCAAAAATCTGCTGACTCTGTTCCATGGTGCCTGGGTTATCGGAAGAGAAGGCAAAGGACTTGCGACTGAGATACATATTCTGTAACTCGGCTTCTTCTTCCCAGGTGCTGTTTTCGACAGCTAAATTAACATTGGAGGCATAGGAACCAGACGCATTGGAGAACACCCGAGTCGCCGCTTGCCGTAGATTAACCCCCATCTCTTGAGCTTGTTGCAAACTGTGTTTCCGCACAAAGTTCATTTCCAGGGGTTCATCGGCTTCTGCGGCCATTTTCACCCCTTGGTCTAGTAAATTCATCTGATTGATGAACAAATCCCGGAAGACACCGGAACAGTTTACTACCACATCAATCCGAGGACGACCTAACTCTTCTAAGGGAATTAGTTCTAATTTATTCACCCGTCCCAAGGCATCGGGCACTGGCTTAACCCCGACCATCCACAGAATTTGGGCTAGGGATTCCCCGTAGGTCTTAATATTATCGGTACCCCATAGTACACACGCAATGGTTTCTGGCCAAGCCCCATCATTATCTCGCTTTTGCCGTGCCAACAGTCGGTCTACTACAATTTTGGCAGATTTCACCGCTGCTAGGGTGGGAATGGATTGGGGGTCGAGGGCGTGAATATTCTTACCGGTCGGTAGCACATCGGGATTTCGGATCGGGTCACCACCAGGACCTGGCAGCACATATTCCCCATCTAAGGCTTGGAGCATTGCTCCTAGTTCGTTGTCTGCTACTATCTGCTCTAAACAGAATTCGAGATAGTCAAACAGAGGCTTGATCGCTTCGGAATCTACTTTGGTGTATCCTAAATTGTGCAAGGCTTCTACCCAGGGTTCTTTTTTACCAATATTGAGGAAGTTGAGTTTAGAGACTTTAGAGACTCGTCCATCGGTGTCGGTTTGAGCTTGAACCATAGCACTAACAGCAGCACGGGTAGCTTGGGTGATATCTTGCAACAATTCCACATCAGCTAAGATGCCTTGGTCATTGTTGCTGTAAATTTCATCAATATCTCGCTCAATACTGTTAGCAATAATCCGGGGTAAACCGATGATTTCGTCTTCGCTACGGTCTAAGTTAGCAATATTGACTAGCGTTGCGATCGCTTCTTCTGCGGTTGGTGGCTTACCAATCACATGCAACCCACAGGGTAACAACCTTGATTCAATTTCCATCAAGCGGCGGTACACCTGACCGACCAAAGTATCCCGTTCTTCGGCACTCAGCTCCTTGGCATCTTGCTCGGGCAAGGCAATATCTTGGTCAAGATTCACCAAGCGGCACTTATCCATAATGGTGTTAACAATGGGAACACCGCGCCCAGTATCTTTGAGAGTTTGATAAGACCCAATTAACTCACTGAGTTCCTTTAAGCCTTTATATAATCCAGCATTTTCTGCCGGTGGAGTCAGATAGGATATGGTTTCAGCGTAGCTGCGGCGCTTAGCAATAGTTGCTTCACTAGGATTATTGGCAGCATAGTAGTACAGATTGGGAATAGAACCAATTAAATTATCTGGATAACAGTCTCCAGACATCCCCATCTGTTTCCCTGGCATAAATTCTAGAGACCCGTGGGTGCCGAAGTGCAGCACCGCATCGGCTTGCCAGATTTGTTCTAAATAGGTGTAATAGGCAGCAAAGCCATGGTGAGGACTTGCGGAACGGGAGAACAACAGTAGCATTGGGTCTCCTTCATACCCAAAGGTAGGTTGTACTCCGATGAATACATTCCCAAATTGCTTGCCGTAGATTAACAAGTTTTGTCCATCACTATTAAGATGTCCTGGTGGTGGTCCCCAGTTTTCCTCTAAGCGACTGGAGTAGGGAGTAAACCGTTCATACTCCATCACCGACATCCGGTGAGCAATATTCAATTCTGGACTAGCGTACTGAGCTTGGGCATCATGGATCACCTCTTGCATCAGTGCCTCAGCGGATTCCGGCAAGTCTTGGACATCATAACCATTGTTGTTCAGGGCTTCCATCACTTTATAGATGGAACCAAATACATCAAGATAGGCCGCTGTTCCAACATTGCCTTTATCTGGGGGGAAGCTAAAGACTGTGATGGCAATTTTCTTATCAAGCTTGGGCTTACGGCGCAAATTCGCCCACTTCATGGCCCGTCGGGCTACTGATTCAATCCGGTCCTGTAACGCAATGGATTTTCCAGTTGCGCCATCCCGTCCGGATAGAATAATTGGTTCAATGGCACCATCCAGCTCTGGAATGGCAATTTGCAATGCTACTTGAATCGGGTGCAGTCCCAAGTCACTATTTTCCCATTCTTCCGTAGTTTGGAAGACTAAGGGAAGTGTAACCATATAGGGGCGATTGAGGCGTTTTAAGGATTCAATCGCTTTGGGATGGTCTTGCCGTGCTGGACCTCCTACTAGAGCAAAGCCGGTTAGAGATACCACAGCATCCACTAAAGGTACTACGGTTTTGCCATGTTCCTCAGAAAAATAGGTATCTACAGGTTTAGAGAAATCCAGACCACCAGCAAAGATGGGAATC
The DNA here is from genome assembly GCF_010672485.1 of Moorena sp. SIO2C4. Taxonomy (NCBI): domain Bacteria; kingdom Bacillati; phylum Cyanobacteriota; class Cyanophyceae; order Coleofasciculales; family Coleofasciculaceae; genus Moorena; species Moorena sp. SIO2C4. Next base: position 3,882 of record NZ_JAAHGN010000192.1, read on the forward strand.
ACCCTTGCTCCCATCGCTTCGATTTCCTGCACCATCGCTACATAATGGGCATCATCCCCAGTAACTAAGTGAGTGCGTTGCAGGACTAAACCAATACAGGGAGCAAGAGGGTCTTTTAAGTCTGTTGAGATATCCTGACGGCTACTATACCAGTTCAGGTATTCCTTGACATCTTCAAACATTTGCGGTGCTAGAGGATGCCAAACCCCCATATCTGGGTAAACCACTGGGTCTTTGAATTGGACAGAGGTTTCGCTATTTTTCTTCTGTGTCTTAAATACATACTTATCTGCTAGCATCAGCAGGAAGTTTTCCAGGTTATCAGAAGACCCCCCGAGCCAATACTGGAAACTGAGCATGAAGTTGCGAGCATCCTGAGCTTTGTCCATGGGCATATACTTCAGGACTTTCGGTAAGGTCTGCAACAGCTTGAGCATACTGTCTTGGAAGGAAGACCCAGATTTTTTCTTGCGCTTACGCATGAATTGTGCGATCGCACTCTTGGATTGTCCCAAATTCGCCATGGAGAAGCTACCTAATTTATTCAGGCGCATCACTTTCGGCATTGATGGAAATACTACTGCGGCATCCAAGCGATCGCGATGGGGTTGTACAGCGGTGACTACCTTCTCGGCCAAGTCTTCTATAAAGATTAGTGAAGCGATAAAGATATTCGCTTCTGCTATATCCCGTTTAAAGTCTTCATAGTTTTCTGGGTCACGCAGCTCTTCAATGAGGTAGCCGCTGATTTCAATAGCGATATCCGGTTGATTTTGATTGATTGAGCGAACAGCAGCTGATAATGCACTCTGGTACTGCGGTTCTAGCACGACATAGACCACCTTCAGCAAATGACGCCCATTCAAGGCTTCTGGGGTGATGTGTCTAATGGTGGACTTGACGTGAGTGAACATGTGGCTAGATCTCCTTCCTGATTATTCGTTATCTGTGCCTTAGCTTGAGTGGCGGTAAGCGGCTGATCACCTTTGATGGTTTTGATCGTATTTAGATTTTATGTAGAGATGTGCTCTTGAACGTCTCTACCAGTGACCACTCACTCTTGGTTGGGATGGTTTTGTTTTGCCAACTAAAGAGTTTCTATCAAAAAACGTATACTTTCAGGGAGTTACAGCCGTTATCTGATACAATTCGATATAAAAATTGCCAGTTTTTGTAAAATTACTTAACAATTACTGAAGTAGTAAATCTGTTGCCCTTAACAAAAATACACAAAAAAAATCCTTGACAAAGGTAACCTTAGTTGTATATATAAGGATATTTTATCGATTTATAAAACTATTACTTATCGTTCCTCCTTAATTATTGCTTAAGATTTTGTGGTCAGTGGTCAGCAGTCAGTGGTCAGCAGTCAGCAGTCAGCAGTCAGCAGTCAGTGGTCAGCAGTCAGTGGTCAGCAGTCAGCAGTCAGCAGTCAGCAGTCAGCAGTCAGCAGTCAGCAGTCAGCAGTCAGCAGTCAGCAGTCAGCAGTCAGCAGTCAGCAGTCAGCAGTCAGCAGTCAGCAGTCAGCAGTCAGCAGTCAG
>NZ_JAAHGN010000192.1:5432-9075 GCF_010672485.1 Moorena sp. SIO2C4
GCAGTCAGCAGTCAGCAGTCAGCAGTCAGCAGTCAGCAGTCAGCAGTCAGCAGTCAGCAGTCAGCAGTCAGCAGTCAGCAGTCAGCAGTCAGCAGTCAGCAGTCAGCAGTCAGCAGTCAGCAGTCAGACCTTGACCTTGGCCGTTGGCCACGCACTCGCGTTTGGCTGAAAGCACCTCAAGTAGCGTGCGGGTAGCACATAAGCTGATAACTGATAGCTGAAAGCTGAAAGCTGAAAGCTGAAAGCTGAAAGCTGAAAGCTGAAAGCTGAAAGCTGATAGCTGATAACTGATAACTGATAACTGATAGCAAGCCAAATCGTGATAATCAGGAGTGGGGAATAGTGCCAGCAGCAGATATTTTAGTTATGTCCAATGGCCCAGGAGAGGTGACCACCTGGGTGCGACCAGTGGTTAAGGCATTGCGGGAAACTCTAGGCAATGACCGTTCATTACTCCGGATATCGGTAGTGCTATCTCCTTGCCCTCATGCCACGGGCAAAGAAGATGCGATCGCAAAATCCTACCCAGAAGTAGACCGGGTTCAAGCAGCAGAGGATTTTTTGCCATTCTTGTTGTGGGGCAAGACAGCTCAAAACTGGGACTGGCATCCACAAGGGGTTGTTCTATTCCTAGGGGGAGACCAATTTTTTCCAGTAGTGATTAGTAAGCGCTTAGGGTATCGCAGTGTTGTCTATGCCGAGTGGGATGCTCGTTGGTACCCCTGGATTGACCACTTTGGCGTGATGAAACCTGATATTATCGCTCAAGTGCCTAAGAAATATGCCCACAAATTCACCCTAGTAGGGGATTTAATGGCAGAGATTAGGGGATTACCCCTTACCGGTTCTCAGGTTAATCAGGAGTTACAGGTTACTCAAGGGTTACAGGTTGCAGGTTCTCAGGTTACTCAGGAGTTACAGGTTACTCAGGGGTTACAGGTTACTCAGGGGTTGAAGGTTGCAGGTTCTCAGGTTACAGGTTCAACCCAAGAAGATAACCTTGGCCAAAAGGCCACGCTACGCGAACAACATTCAACCCAACCACCTTGGCCAAAAGGCCACGCTACGCGAACAACCCAAGAAGATAACCTTGGCCAAAAGGCCACGCTACGCGAACAACCTTCAACCAAACAACCTTCAACTAAACAACCTTCAACTAAACAACCTTGGCCAAAAGGCCACGCTTCGCGAACAACCGAAGATAACCTTCAACATTCCACTGAAGTGATCGGACTATTACCGGGGTCAAAACCAGCCAAACTAGCTCAGGGAGTACCTTTATCTTTAGCGATCGCTGAACACATCCATAGGGCTAGACCCCAAACTCGCTTTGTGATTCCGGTTGCTCCTACCATAGATCTAAAAACATTAGCCAAATTTGCCAATCGAGATCACAATCCCATTATTAACAAGACAGGATGGTCAGAGGCACAACTTATATATAAAGTTGATAACGACTCGGTGATTAATCCAGGGTTACAAGTTAAGGGGTTACAGGTTAAGGGGTTACAAGTTAACGGGTTACAGGTTAAGGGGTTACAAGTTAAGGGGTTACAAGTTAAGGGGTTACAAGTTACAGGTTCAAACTCCGATAACCTACCCTACGGCAACGCCAAAGGCGAACAACCAAATACCCTTCAACCAAATACCCTTCAACCAAATACCCTTCAACCAAATACCCTTCAACCAAATACCCTTCAACCAAATACCCTTCAACCAAATACCCTTCAACCAAATACCCTTCAACCAAATACCCCGCCCCCGCAACTATTCCTCAAAACCCCCAGTGGCTTGTGTGTAGAACTCTGGGAGTCCTTTCCTACCTATGAATTGTTATCGCAATGTTGTCTTTGCTTAACCACAGTGGGAGCGAATACCGCTGAGTTGGGGTCTCTGGCCGTGCCAATGATTGTGCTGTTGCCGACGCAACAGTTAGATGCCATGCGGGCTTGGGATGGCTTACCCGGTCTATTGGTCAAGTTACCAGGAGTAGGCTCTAGCGTAGCGAAAGTGATTAACTGGTTGGTGCTAGGGCAAAAGCGTATGTTTGCATGGCCCAATATTTGGGCAAAAAGGGAAATTGTGCCAGAATTGGTAGGAAAGCTTGAGCCGGTTGAGGTTGCCCAACTTGCTCTAGACTATCTGGAGCATCCAGAGAAGTTGTCGGAAATGCGATCGCATCTCAAGAGCGTTCGCGGAAAACCAGGAGCTGCCCAAACCTTAGCTCAACTGGTTAAACAAGAACTTCACAAAGACATGATATAGCTTACCTAAATCAATTCTGATAATTTTTGATTACCTACTCCCGATTCCCTACTCCCGATTCCCGATTCCCGATTCCCTACTCCCGATTCCCTACTCCCCACTTGAGCTTGACTTTCCGAGTTAGATGGGATTACAATACTATTCCGCAATAGTATTTTAATTATGATTGTCGGTACAACACAAGCTGCATCTCTGCTGGGTATATCATCTCAACGACTGCGGATGCTATTAAGTAAAGATCGCATCAAAGGAGCCAAAAAAGTTGGTCGGTTTTGGCAGATTCCATTATATGATGGTGTGCCAGTGGTCACCGAAGGTCGTAGGGGACCAAAAGGTACATGGAATCAGGAGAAGCATGTCGGAGCTACCTATATCCACGTTAATGAGGAAGCGTTAAAGAGCAATCACAAGAACCAGACATCTTTGCCAGTGTTTACTGTTAAACGGGGTGAGCGGACTCATTACTGTCATGAGGTAGAAATAGCAGGAGCCTGCCGACTGGTTTATCGACCATTACAAGCTGAGTCTATGAGTGATTCGGTGTGGCTCCAAGTTGAGCCTAATGTTCTAGTGACTACTAAAGTGTTTACTGGTAGTGAGAACCTCGACGATAAATTAGAGGAGTCTCAAGATAGCCTTGACGCAACAGTTTAATTAGTTAGTTAGATTAAGGCCATTGCTGAATCTTAGAATCAATAGGAGTAGAGTGGGCATCCTGCCCGCCCGAAAACATCCCCGAACGGGCAAGATGCCCATTCCACAAAACTATTAAAATCATTCCATTATTAAGCAAAGCCAAATTAAGAGCTATTTTTCAATAACTCTTGCTACCTATACCTTTAAGGTCAAGCTTGCATTAAAAAGCAACCGCCAAGATTCAACAAACCTGTAATCAAACCACCAATAATCACTCCTTTCATCAATTCCCATCGTCCTAGCAATCTTAGCACAACTAAGACTGGGATAACATAGACTAACTGAGCGATACCAATCATAGACAATATAATAAAATAAAACAGACCATCATAACCTGTAGAAAAGTGTAGATAAATACTTAAACAAATAATACCTATTACTAGATTGATCAAAATAACGACTAAACTGCCGATTACAATAGGATTTGCCTGATTACTGTTGCGCATATCACAAACCTCAAGAATGGTTTAGAGCAAGTCCGGTTAATCATTACTCATTAATAAGTTCTCAAATAGTACCAGGTTTTTGGTAATGGTTAATGGGTATAGCAGTACCCGATTGAGAACGGGTGTATCTCACTTTTGTAAATGTTGTATAGGGTGCGTGATAAGACGGGCTCGCCCTCATTTTCCCGGTCGCCAGTGTAAGGACAGCCCGACTGGGAATGAAACGGGCAAGATGC
>NZ_JAAHGN010000193.1:0-9045 GCF_010672485.1 Moorena sp. SIO2C4
TCTGGAGTAGGGAATCGGGAATCGGGAATCGGAACCCACCCCTAACCCCTCCCAGGAGGGGAACGGGAATCGGGAATCGGGAATCGGGAATCGGGAATTATGCTTTCTAAATTCTAAATTCTAAATTCTAAATTCTAAATTCTAAATTCTAAATTCTACATTCTGCATTCTGCATTCTACATTCTACATTCTTAATTCTACATTCTTAATTCTCATACCCATACTTGATAAAAATAGCTTTAAAACATTCATTAAGCTTATCAATAGTAGCGGGTTTTAACTTTTCCTTATAATCTCCTGGGGTAACTTTACGGATGTGTGATGCGGGATTTTCTTTAGTTGGAAAAATATCGTGCTTCTTAGCTATTTCTTCTATTTTGCTATCCTCAAGCTCTAATTCTAAAAACGTGATAATATCCGCAACCCACTGACGCTTATTGAAAACGATATCTTCATACCTAAACAGTTTGAATAACTGATCTTCAATCTTGCTGTATCTTTGAATTATGTTGCGAAATATAGGTGCTTGTTGAATGGCATACTGGTCTATATCCATATCTTGTAGTCGCTGGCGATTTTTCCAAAGGGCATCACCTACCTTACCTGGGGGAATAACATGACTGTTCTTCATGGAAAAATAATGGGATACTACAATATCCCTGGGATCGCGGATTAGTAATAGCTTTTTAAAACCACTTAAATCGAAATGATTAAGATAGGCAGGGAGATATCGAGAGCCGTAAAAGCCATATCCAGTTTTGACAAAAAGGTCACATATCTCCTTACCAAAGGCACTTTCTTCTACCCCTTGATTAAAGGAAGTCTTGGCAACACTAATCAGTGGTATAGTTAAGGTAAAACCGATATCTTCAATAATTTTGTCCTGCATCACACTCCCTGATTTGTGGAGCGCGAACACGAAGAAACTAGGAATATCACCAGGGGGAGGTACCTCAAGAGAAACTTTCTGATTGTCTCGTGTATATATAATTTTTTCCATTAAACCTCTTTAAACTCTTCTCCCTACTCCCTACTCCCTACTCCCTATGTCAAGATTTAACTTATTATACTAGGTACTGAAGAATATCCCATTAACCGTAAGCATTCAGCTATCAGCTATCAGCTATCAGCCAAAAACTTGTGGCTAGGCTACGGGTTATGCCCATAGCGCACACTAATTGTGCTTTTGAATAATATAAGCCATTCCGGTAGCGTTAGCCTTGGCCACGCTACGGGAATGGCTGACGGCTGTTCGCGCAGCGTGAGCTAAAAGCTCACGGCTGACGGCTGAATGCTTACCATTAACCTTCAGCTGCTCCAATCGTAACTGATTTCACTAATAGGCTAGCTAATCTCGAATCAATGGATGATAACTGACCCACCCCTGGTGATTCAATCGATAGCACAAATGGAGCGTTTAAGGTTAGGCGGCCAGAGGGAATAATTCCTTCAAACACCCAAGATTTATCGGATTGTTCCTGAACCTCTCCATCAATAGCGTTGCCATTTATCTTAACTACCATATCCCTAATAAACCGTTTCTCAATCGCCATCATTCCTGAAACTCGCACTTGAAGCGGCTTGATAGTATTAATACCGTCAATAATCACACTACCTACTTTCTCCATCCAGCGAACTGGTGTGCCATTTAATGTTTCAGGTGATAACCAACCGATCCCATTGAGATGGTCATCCATAAGGATAGATAATTCATTGTGTTCCCGCAACGGTTCCCAATCGAGTTGCTCTGTAAAGGTAATTCTCTCAATCAGTACCCCTAAATGACGATTGGACTGATCAACATGATAGGTCTCGGTCTTCAGGGAAAATAAATTGAAGCCTTCAAGTAACGAAATCGGTAGGGTAAATACATTAACTTGATCGATCCCAGAGTGATGCACTGCCACCCGCAATCCTAACTTACCCTGTTGCCAAACTTCAAGGAACTGACCCTGGGAGACGTTACGGCAGGCAATGACTAGCTGACCTTTCCTGGGATTATCGGCAATGATGGCAAACTCTCCCTCTGGCCAAAGTAACCACTGGCTGGGGCGAAAAAGACCAATTTCTGGCAAGGGTTGCTCTAATGCTCCAAAACCCTGACGGGTATAACCTTGAATACCAACCCCAGAGATAATACTACTGTTGTTTTTGGGAATGCCGCTTTTAATCGCTAGGGGTTGAGTAAGTTTGGGAGAGTCTACTAAAAATTTACTTGCCCTGGGAATTTGGAGCTGATCGACCCAACCGCTTTGGTCTAAGGCCACCATAAAACTGTGATAGCTCGACTGTAAGGAGAACTGGTTGGCTATATAAATAGCTGCGGTTTTCCCCAACAGGTCTAATTTGTGCCGGTCATAGTATAACTCCTTAATTACCTTAGCTAAGGCTTCTGGGGTTTTTTGGGTCACTACTCGTCCTGACACTCTATTCTTGATGGCTTCTTTGACACCACCTACTCCATAGCCAATGGCTGGTGTGCCACAGGCTGCTGCTTCTATAAAGGTTTGACCAAATGCTTCTTGAAGGGATGGCCCAATAAATACATCGGCAGCGCTGTAGTAATATGCTAATATAAAGGGGTCCTCGATATATCCTGTACTCCGAATATCAAGGTTTTCTGCGATCGCAGAGCCATGACCAAAACTAACCAGTAGGATATTATCGAGATTGGCAATGTCTAGGGCTTTGAGTAGATACTTAACCCCTTTGCGCTGATCGTCTACAGATTGACTACCAGTGAGTATAATAAATTTATCTTGAGGTAAATTCAGCTGACGACGAGATTCTGCCTGGTCTAAGGGCCGAAAGATATCTAAATCAATGCCATAGTAAATGCTCTGAAATTTGCTTTCCCATTCTTGGAAATTCCTTCGAGGGTGGTGATAGTCAAAGGCATAACGAGCCCAATTAGTCGTCCAGTTACTATCCCCTAGGACTAACAAATTTTTACAGCTCCCTATTAGCCGATGTTTTTTACCAAAAGCATCGGCTATTTTCTCTGATGCTAAGCTCGGGTACTCATGGCTAGTGGGACATTCGTGATCACATAGGGTGGTATAATTTTCACAATCCCCTACATAAGCACAGCGTCCGGTAAGTAACCACTGGTCGTGCATCACAAAGATAGTGGGGAAATGACTGGTAAGTATTTCCAAAATGTCCAAGGGATTGGTAATATTATGGATATTGCCCACTACGACTAAATCCGGATTGAGACTAGCAATTAATTGATAGACCTCTGACCCTGTGCAGTCTACGGGAGTTAATGACCAGTCTAATGTGCCAGCAACGGGAATTACTTGATGTCCTGCTAAGGCTAAGGATTTGGCAATGCGTTGGTGAGCAATCCCAGCCCCTCCCAGAAATCCGGTATCGTTGAAGCAGACAATGCGGAGGCTGTGGCGTTGCCCAGGCTCTTCTGTCGCTTTAGACTTAGGACAGTTGAATAAAGTCCGCAGTGCCTCTGATACCGATAGTAATTCCGGCTCATACTTATCTTTAGTGCTAGTCTTTTGGTTTTCATGGATACGGTATTGAGCTACAGGATAACCAATTACCTGTAAGGTGGCTCCCTTGGCAGCAAATCGCGCCCACAACTCGTAATCCATACTGTAGAAGAGGGATTGATCTACTGATGCACCACACTTTTCCCAAATGGTGCGGGTAAACATGACTTCTGGCTGATAAAAGAATTTCCCTGTAAGCCAATTCCTTTCTACATCTAAGATTTCTTCCAGGGACATCAGTCCATTAGCACAGGATGTCAAGTGTTGCTCTAGGGCTACGCCATCTTTAAACAGTTGACAGACACCGGCTACCACATCAGCACCACTGGTGTAAAAGGCTAGTGCTATCCTATATAAAGCTCCTGGCGCTAATCGGTCATCACTATTAAGCCAAGTCAAGATTTCCCCAGATGCGATCGCAAATCCTTTGTTCAAGGCTTCACTTTGGCCACTATCCGGTTCACTAACCACATAGGTAAGGTGCTCTAGGTATTGATTAACAATGGTGATGGTTTCATCAGTAGAGCCCCCATCAATTAGGATATGTTCGACATTGGGATAGTGCTGATGAATCACTGATAATATAGTTTCTTCGATAAACTCACCTTGATTCATCGAAGGGGTAACAATCGATATCTTTGGCCAGGGGCTGCCATCGGGGAGAGTTCGGGGGGGATGATAGGGTTCAATGAAAACGTGAGGCCACTCAGAGCTATCGTCTTTTGTCCTAAGCTCTGAATTGATTGGTTCAAAGAGCAACCTAGAGCTATCGTCTTTTGTCCTAAGTTCTAAATTATTAAGCTCTGAATTACTATATTCTGAATTACTATATCCTTTTCGTTCTAAGGCTTCCCCTAAATTCTGGTATACGGAAACATGAAGACTGGGGTCAATATCAATGGCTTGTTCGTAAGAGATAATGGCTTCATCCCACTCGCCAATTCTGGCTAAGGCTTCACCGAGATGGCTATAGGCGTTAGCAAAATTCGGGTCAAGTTCGATAGCTTTACGATAGGCTGCGATCGCATCAAGCCACTGTCCAGTTTTTGCTAATGCTTGTCCCAAGTTATAGTAAGACCACGGCCAATCGGATTTCACCTCAATCCCACGGCGATAGGCAATAATTGCTTCATCCCACTGCTCCAAGGCTTGTAGGGCATCACCTAAATTTTGATAAGACCACAGGAAATCTGGTTTGAGTTCAATGGCTTTTCGGAATACATCCGCTGCGTCTTGCCACCGTTCCAATTTAAGCAAGGCATCGCCCATGTTGTTATAAGACCAGGAAAACTCTGGCTGTATCTCAATGGCTCGACGGTAAGCTGTTACTGCTTCTTCCCACCGTTGCTGCTTAACTAAGGTATCTGCTAAATTATGATGGGCTTGTGCAAGATTCGGTTGCAGTTGAGTGGCTTTGAGATAACAAGGGTCAGCTTGCTCCCATGCTTCTTCCTCTGTGAACAGGTTTCCTAAATAGAAGTAAGCTTTAGCATCTTGGGGATTGTTTTGAACTGCTTGCTGATAAAGGGTTAGCAGCTCTTGCTCTTGTCCTTGTCCTTGTTTTTTTAGCAAATCCCCTAGTCGATGGTAAGCTTCAGACAAATTAGGTTTCAATTGAATTGCCTGACGATAACAAGCTATCCCTTGGGTTAATTTCCCTTGGGCGGTTAAGGTATTACCCAAATTCAAGTGTTCTTCAGCCGATACCGTATTCGGTTCCAATGTCAGGGCTTGATACCAATAATCTGCTGCTGCTTCTGGTTGATTGGTTTGAGTTAGAACTTTTGCTAAGTTACGGTACGCTCCAGCAAAGCTGGGATTAATTGCGATCGCTTTTTGATAACATGCGATCGCATCTTGCCACTGTTGCCGCTGAGCATAAGCACTGCCTAAATTTGCCTGGACTTTAGCTGAATCTGGATTTTGTTGAGCTGCTTTGATAAACGACTCAAGCTCTTGGTCTTGGTCTAGATTAGACTGAGACGCTCTAGAGTTAGGAAGTTGCAGGAAATGATTGCCTTGAGAAAGTCGTGGTGTGCGATCGCGGATTCTGTCTAATGGCTCTCGGTCTAATGGCTCTCGGTCTAATGGCTCTCGGTCTAATGGCTCTGGCTTTAATTGCTCTGGAGCAGTAGGGATAGGCTTTACGGTTGGATTGGTGGGATTAACCATGATTTGAGATGGGCTAGGCACGATGGCAACAGTTGATGCTTTTATCGCCCCTCCTCTGTAACGTAATGGGGGATTGATTGACACCTGCTGCTGCTTCTGGTTGTCTACCAATTCAGGAACAATAGCCTGTTTCAGGGCATCAGAGGAGTTAGCTTGATTGTGGGTGTGACCATTTATCTGACCATTTATCTGAGAAGCTGGTAACTCAGAAGCTGGTAACTCAGAAGCTGGTAACTCAGAAGCTGGTAACTCAGAAGCTGGTAACTCAGAAGCTGTTAACTCAGAAGCTGGTAACTGAGAACCGGTCCGATAGAATTGGAGTAATTTACGATAGTAAACATTTGCCTCTTGCCATTTCCCCTGGCGATTCAAGGCTTCTGCCAGGTTTTGGTAAGCTACCACCGACTGGGGATTCCGCTCAATTACCTGGCGGTAACAAGCGATCGCTTCTGTTACCAGACCTTCCTTAAATAACTGATGTCCTAGATTAAGGTAGTCCTCTGGTTTAGCTTTATCCAACTCTAGCATCAGCTGATGATAACAGCATTTAAGGACTTCCTTTTGGTTTCCCACCTCAGTCCATACTTTAGCTAAGTTGCGATAAGCTCCAGCCAAATCGGGTTTTAGCTCAATCGCCTTTTGATAATATGCGATCGCATGTTGCCAATCCTGCTGACCGGCATACAAGCTACCGAGATTAGCATAAACTTCGGCAAAATCCGGCTCAATTTCCAAAGCTTGGCCATAGTAACCCATAGCTTCAGTAGTCTGACCCATGAACTGTAGCGCATTTCCCCAAATCTTGTAAACCTGGGCTGTATCTGGGGCAATTTTAATGGCTCGCTCACAGGCTGCGATCGCCTGTTGCCATTGTCTTTGCTTCAAGTAAGTCTGCGCCTGTTGTAGATAAACCGTAACTGCTTCCAAAAGACCTCCTGACTGATATTGTTTACAGTGGCGCTCACTAGAGCTAGGAACACATTGACCTATAGATGGTTCTCTTGATTGTGACTGATCCAACTCGATGGTTTCTAGTCCAGCCAATTTAATTGCTTTGCGATAGTAAGCAGTGGCTTGATCGAATTGACCTTGTTGCTTCAAGGTTGCTCCTAGGCGTTGGTAACCCAGACTCGATTTAGGGTCTAGTTCAATGGCTTTGTGATACTGGGTCACTGCTTCATTTAGTTGACCTTTTGCCCACAGGTAATCCCCATGATTTATACATGATTCTGCTGTTTTCTGTTCTCCTGCTAAGGGAATAGTTTCTAGTTGCGTAGGCTGATTACTGTGATGATTCTTGTGTTGTTCTCTAGATGCTTCTGATGTCGATAACCAGTTAACTAACGCAACAGGGGGGAGATGACCATTATTCCCATGCCAATGGTGATAATGGAGTCGATGGGGAGTGAGCAAGGTATCTTCTGCCATTGAGGGCAGCAGGCCATGTTTGGGGGATGCCGAACTAGTCAGAAAGTATCGTTTGAGTCGATGGAACATTTCCAAAGGCAACAGAGAACAGCTGATCTGGGAGTAGGGAGTAGGGAGTAGGGAACAGTAGTCAATATCTAATTATTAGATATCGCTAGGAATTATATCTAATAATTTTTAAAAAATGGGTTAATCAGTTATTGCTCACGCGGTTTTGTTAACGACATTATTTGCAAACGAAATTATTAGCAGATAAGTCGCAATTATTGGTGTGATTCAATTCACAATTAGGCACACCTTTACCGAATTTTTACACAACTTTTACAGAAGCTTCATACTATAGCTGTCAAAAGAGTTACTTTATTAACAGTCTCTGAGACTTAAATAACCGATGAGAAAAATAGTGGTTGGGGTAATGGGGCCCGGTGACAAGGCCACTGCTACTGACATTAATCGTGCTTATCGTCTCGGTCAACTCATTGCTGATAATGGCTGGGTACTGCTAACCGGTGGCAGAAATGTGGGAGTGATGGATGCTGCCAGTCGGGGAGCCAAAATGGTTGGTGGGTTAACTATCGGGATTTTACCCAGCAACGACACTAGGGCCATGTCTGATGCTGTCGATATTGCCATCGTTACGGATATGGGCAATGCTCGCAATACGATTAATGTACTCTCCAGTGATGTGGTGATTGCCTGTGGAATGGGAATAGGAACAGCCTCGGAAATTGCTCTGGCTCTCAAAAGTTGGAAAAAGGTTGTTTTGTTGAGTGACCATCCAGAGAGTCAAGAGTTTTTCTGTAGTCTGTCCCAGGAGAATGTATTTCTGGCAACAAGTCCAGAGGCTGCTATTGAGTTGGTTAAAACTATTTTAAGTCAGGATTAAATCTGTTTCACACCTAGGCCGGATCACAAGTAGTGTGTCAGTGCAACAGTTTTTTTGAGTGATTACAAATGCGTTCGCGTAGCGGCTCCAAAGGAGCATCGCACTGGAACTAATGCACAAAAGATACTGAAGACCCCCTATAGAGAAAGAAGACTAAAGAAATAAGTGTAACGATTTCGGACAATGCTCAAATTTAAATCTCTAGGCTTATCGATTATTTCCGCCTCCGTTGTTTTCCATAGTCAAGCACTTGCGTGTGTTCCCGAGTCTGTACTAGACCGGTTTACTAACTTTTATTTTTGGCAGGCTAATCCAGAAATGTCAGACAAGAATATCAAGTCTCATCAAACACAGTACAAAAAAGAGTGGTTAGCTATTAAAAAAGTTTTGAAAGACAGGATTGTCTGGAGGGAAATACCTAGCTGTTATGCTGATGATGTAACCTATGATTATGACTTGAAGGATTACCGGGAGACAATTACAGCATTAATCGATGCGGTATTCTATGCTAGTCACCCTGAGTTAAAGGGGCGTAAGTTAAGGCCAAGTGAAACCCACCTAGTTCGAGAGTGGAACTCGATAAAACAGAGTTTTTCATTTAGTTGGTGCTAGTGAGCTGGCGTTAATTAATAATGGAATGAATTGAAGAGTCTTGTATAATAGGCATCTTGCTTCTAATCTTTTTAGGCATCTTGCCTGTTCCTATTTTGGCATTACTTAATAATGGAATGAATTGAAGAGTCTTGTAGAATAGGCATCTTGCTTCTTCCTAATCTTTTCCGGCGGGCAGGATGCCCACCCTACTCCTATTGATTTTAGGACTTACGCATTTGCCCCCGTGGGGACCAAATGCGTAAGTCCTTTTCTAAATTCTACATTCTAAATTCTACATTCTACATTCTACATTCTTAATTCAAAAATGTTGTTCGCCTTTGGCGTTCGAGTAGGGTAGGTTGTCAGGTTGAAGGTTGTCAGGTTGAAGGTTGCGGCAGGAAACGGGCAAGATGCCCGTTCCACCAAGATGCCCGTGCCACCAAGATGCCCGTTCCA
>NZ_JAAHGN010000194.1:0-9043 GCF_010672485.1 Moorena sp. SIO2C4
CGGATTCTCAATCTCTACAATCCAGAAGAACAGGCTCCCATGCGGGTGTCCATATCAGAAGCCCTAGTAGGAGTCATTTCCCAAGGGTTGTGCCGTACTACCGATGGCAAGCGTGCTGCTTTTCATGACATCCTGATTAATACTGAATCCATTAAGGATTACATCCTCAAGGGCAAATACGAAGAAATTGAACAACTGATGGCGGACAGTGAATTTGACGGTATGGTTACCGTAAATAAATCCTTGTTCGCTCTTTACCAAGAGGGGCGTATTACTGAGGAAACTGCCTTGGAAAAGTCACCCACTCCCAACGAGATTGCAATGATGTTGCGCGGTCGGATTTAGGGATTAGGCAGGCTTGTATAGGGATTAGGAATTAGGGATACTGACTTAACCCCTAAAACCTAACCCCTAATATCATGTCCGGATAATTAGTGATGAAAAACCTTCTCCCTTCAAACCTTACTCCTTTCCTTCAGCAAAGCTGCCTTCTGCCCTCTGCCTTCGATTTACCAAAGTGTAAGTATTCAAACGGACATGATATCACACCATTACCGTAACACCTTGACCATCAAAACTAAATTGACATAGTACTAGCATATGCTGGATGAAACCCCCTCGCCCCAACTGTTTAAAGGTATTGCTATATTTACACCAGGGGAAGATCTAGTGTATAGCATTGACTTTAATAAGCAGAGTCACTGGCACCTGCATCTGTGTGCGAGTTTACAGGAAATACTGGGGTTACCAGAGCCACCTCATTTTTTAGTCCCCGGATATACTGCTACCATTGATCGGTGGATTGACCCTCAAACCAATCAGTTGCGCATGTCAGCAGAAATTCATTGGTTGGTGCAACATCATCAGGCATTGTTAAATGCCGTATTTGGCACTGACAACCTGATTTGGCAAGTAGCCCCTTGGGAGGAAGAGTCCTGTGACCCGGCGGTGCTAGAAACTTATCGCAATCAGTTTCCCCAACTTTGGGAAAACCACGACTTGATCCTGCGCATTGACCGCCCAGAGCCATTATCCTACTACGATACAGAAGAGGTTTTGCCAGAAAGGGTTACTAATCAAAACTCTGGGAGATGGTCACCTCAGCAGCATTTGAGAGCTATTGAAAAGCTGCCGGGTTTATCTAAGTCTGCCACTGATAGTACAGACTCACTGACTGTCACCGATGTCACCAAACCTGATTCTTTATCCAGGATGTCCCTGCCTGATGTGTCTCACTCCCAGGCACAACCTACCCATAGCTATGTCCTGCGTTTGTTCGTTTGCGGACATAGTACAGAAACTGAGTATACTCTCAAGAGTCTATACCAGTTGTTAGAGAATCATTTAGGTCATCCCTATACCCTAAAAATTATTGATGTTTTCAAGCACCCAGAACTCGCAGAAAGTGATCAGATCTCAGCTACACCGACACTACTCAGAGTATGGCCCGAGCCTGTCCGGCGGATTGTCGGTGATTTGAACGATATTGATCAGGTATTGCAGAGATTAACCAGCAATATAGTTGACTCCTCAGCACTTAAGCAATAAGCTTTTAATCGGTAATTTTAATCGGTAATAGGTAATATAGCAGTTCTCAATTGGGTATTGAAAACTGCTATATGTTACTTTTGTTGTTACTTTTGTTTAGCAGCAGCTTTCTTTTTGGTCTTTTTAGTCTTTTTGCTAGCATTTGCCGCTTTTTTAGCCGCTTTGGCCGCAGCGATCGCTTTTAACCGAGCTTCTTCTTTTTCCTGGGCAATCTTTTCAAGATAGTAGTGGTAATCTCCCAGATAGGTACAGAATTCGCCATCCCGGATTTCCACTATTTTTTTGGCCACTTTCAAGATAAAATAGCGGTCGTGGGAAACAATAATTACTGTACCATCATAGGTACCGAGTGCTTCCTCCAACATTTCTTTGGCTGGGATATCCAGGTGATTAGTCGGCTCATCCAGAATTAGTAAATTAGCAGGACAAAGGAGCATTTTGGCTAAGGCCAGGCGGGCTTTTTCGCCTCCACTAAGGGACTCAACCTTTTTATATACCGTGTCCCCAGTAAACAGAAACCGTCCCAATAGGGTACGCACTTCCTGATTTTTCCAGTCTGGGACTTCATCATGGATGGTTTCCATGACCGTTTTGCTCAATTCTAGGGCTTCTGCTTGATTCTGCTCAAAGTAACCAGGAATCACATTGTGTTTGCCCAGTCCTACTATCCCTTCTGTTGGCTTTTCCATTCCCATGATCATCCGGAGTAAGGTGGATTTACCGCAACCATTGGGACCGATGAAGGCAATGCGATCGCCCCGTTCAATCAACAAGTCTGCTCCCAGAAATAAAATCTTGTCATCATAGTCATGGACTAAATCCTTGATTTTGACTACCTCAAAACCACTACGAGGGGCAGGAGGGAATTGGAATTTGAGAGTTTTGAGATTAGCAGTTGGGGCTTCTATCCGTTCAGTTTTTTCTAATTGTTTCTCTCGGCTTTTGGCTTGGGTAGACCGGGTTGCACTAGCACGGAAACGCTCAATAAAGGCTTGCTGCTTTTCTATTTCCTTTTGTTGACGCTCGTAGCTACTCAGTTGAGCTGCCTGCATCTCGGCTTTCTGCTGGAGATAAGCTGAGTAATTGCCTAGGTAGGTAGTCGAGACACCCCGTTCGGTTTCTACAATTTGGGTACAGAGGCGGTCAAGAAACTCCCGGTCGTGAGATACTATTACCATTGGGGTCTTCAGACCCTTGAGATACTTTTCTAACCATTCGATGGTTTCCAAGTCAAGATGGTTAGTCGGCTCGTCCATTAGTAGGACGTCTGGCTTCTGGAGCAGGATTTTGCCTAAACTCATGCGCATTTGCCAGCCACCACTGAAAGCACTCACTAAGCGATCGCTATCCTCTGGCTCAAATCCCATCTCCGGCAAGATCTTGTCAATTTTTGCTTGTAAGCCATAACCATCGAGGGCTTCAAATTGGCGCTGCAACCTATCTAGTTTTCTAATCAGCCCTTCCAATTCTGCTTCATCAGCCATTTCCATGGCGTTTTGGACTTGTAGCATTTCGGAGTGTACGTGGTTAGCTTCCTTAAATACCGTCCAGAATTCTGCTGAGACCGTGCGGGTTGGGTCTACTTCAAATTCTTGGGTGAGGTAAGCGATATGAAGACTGGCAGGACGGATAACAACGCCGCTGGTGGGTTCCATCTCTCCAGCAATAATTTTCAGTTGGGTAGATTTCCCGGCACCATTGACGCCAACTAAGCCAATGCGATCGCCTGGTTTAACTTCCCAGTTGACATCCTTTAGAACTTCGCCAGTGGGGTATACTTTACTAATTTGTTCGAGTCGCAGCATTAAGATGTCTCCAAGGAAAATTTTAGCTGGGGACTTTTATTCCTGATCCCAAGTTGCTGTCGGGTTGAGATACTCTTAAACCGTGATTAATCGGGATAAACCCGGATTTAACGGTCAAGGTACAATTTATTGTTGTCCGAGTGAGGAGTGGTTAGACGGTAATTGGAGTTAAACCTACCACCCAGCTATCTGGACGTTCCTCACATCTCGATGAGGAGTTGCTTGAAAGCCTGAGTCTTACTATGTTTGGAGTTAAGCCAACCAAGCTCAACTGCATCAGCTAGACTCAATCCCAACCCTTTCAAGAAACGCGCGGTACGACGCAACAACACGGCCTGAACCTCAGTCCTAGAAGAGAACCGAGAAATCTCGAAGTCCGTACCCCTCGCAAGGATGTTCTTGGCAGCATTGTGGTCAGCCGGCAACACGACCCCATCAAATCCGGTAAAACTGTCCCCAGTCCTTTTCCCTAATAGGGTTCCATTCCTGGAGTCAATTTGCGACGTGTAACTAGGCTGAACTTCCGTGACAACCGAGCCAGTCCAGTCAGCCCATTTTTGCAGGGAGTCTCGCATCTGTCCAATCATCCAGCTATTGAGCTTGCGAGACATGGCCAACGACTGGCGCTTATTCTTAATTGGTTGTGTTAAATCTTCTGCAAAAACTTTTAACGCTCTTCCTCCAACTAGTGACTTGGAGGCAGCTCCGAGTACTGACTGTATTTCTGATTGATCTTGCTTGTAACGTTTGTTCTCGGTTTTTCTGCTCAGATTATTTCTTAATATTCGAGCTGATTTAGCTGGGTCTAACTTTTCTAATTTTCTATGAAGTGCCCAAAGCTTTCCTCTTTTTCGGTTCTTGGCACATATTCTATCTGATTTCTTGCTTAGCAAGACTCCTAAGCCTTTCCCATGAGCCTTGCCTTCCGAATCATAGAAGGCTTCTGTGTAACCTTTGTCTACTCCTATCTCGCGAGGTCTTCGAACAGATTCGACTCTTCCATGGTCAACCAAGAAATGAATCTCAAATTGTTGAGACTGGTTATTATATATCAGTCTGATCTGACCTTTTACTTTTCTGTTACTTTTGACAACGATCTTGTTTCTTTTTCTACTCGTTAATCCAGCTATTTCCAGCTGGTATGTATTAGGAGAAAGTCTTTTGCACTTGTATCCTACTTGTTGATAAACCATCTGATTGTCAACCCAAGAATGACCTCTTTTAAATTCTTTCCTGACAAGCCGGTGAAGTAGTGGGTTCTCCAGGAAAGCTAAGGTTTTAAGCTGCGTGGCATATTCTTTTCTACACTTTTCGTTTTCTTTTCCGGGAAATCTTTTGTAGATCTTTTTAATTACAGCATCGGAGGAAGCTGCCTGCTGAGCTGTGATTGCCTTGGCTACATCGTTGATCGTCCAATCCATCAATTTAGCCGGTAAGCCCAGGGTTTCAGGAGTCCTAAAGCTTTTGATCTCGGGGATAGCCTTTTTCCAATCCATCCCCCAATGGCTAATGCTACCTAGCTTGTTGTAAGACTCGGCTCTAACGATGCCTAGCTTCTTGATCGTAGAGAACCACTCTTGCTTGACCGAATTATTCATTCCCACTACGGGAACGACTTGAGTCGATATTTTCTTGGTTGTCCCCAACTTTCTTGGCATCATTAACTGCTGTTTCTTACTTCTCCATCTTACCCTAGCGCTACAAAAATGTCCATGTCCGTTTTGAGGTGTTAAATCCCGATTTGTACCGCTTTATTGGCGTTTAAGCGCGAGACTACAGAAGTTTGGTTGACAGGGATTCCCCTGTTCCTTTGACCATTAGTCCTTCTTAGTTTTCCCATCTACAGCAGATTATCCCCGGAAACCGCCACCTACAGTAGACCTCTTGCATCAATGGTGCCAAGCCCCCATTATCCCCTGCCCAGATTTGGGGGGCTAGGGAGGCAAAAACATGATTTATGCAATAAGTCTAGTGATAGAGTTTACGAGCCAGGATGTTTTTGGTGATCGTAACAAAAATTCATCATGACTGGTAGTACCTCCAAACCACTGACGAACAATTGAACGTTGATCAGCTGTCACCTCAATTATGCGTATGGAACGGTAGGCTCGCAACGGTATAATCACAGCGCTGGTGATCTAAATTATGCACCTCAAGTAGCGTGACCTACGGTCAATCCCGTAGCGTGGCCGTAGGCCAATCGCAACGGTTGTGATCTAAAATTCCCGTTCCGCCAACTCCATCCAACGCTCAGTTGCTGTATCAATTTCCTGAGTCAAGGCTTCCAAGGTCTGATAAAGTGCCTGGACCTCACTGGTATTTTTGGGAGGAGATTGATAAAGGGTTTTCTCCAACTCAGCTTTCTGAGCTTCCAGTTGGGGAATCTGACTTTCGAGTTGATCAAATTCCCGCCTTTCCCAATTAGACAGCCGACGGGGTTTGTTATTACTCGATGATTTTTTAGTGGACGGCTCGACCTTAGAGGATTCAGCCTTTTTCCCTTGAGTCTGAGCCATCTGTTGGGCTAGTTTTGCTTCTTCTTCTCGCTTATAATCGATATAAAGGGAATAATTACCAGGATACTGGCGTACCTTACCCTCAGATTCAAAGGCAAAGATTTTATCTACGCTGCGGTCTAGGAAATAGCGGTCGTGGGAGACAATAATCACACAACCATTAAACCCCTCTAGATACTCCTCCAGTACAGCTAGAGTTTGTACATCTAAATCATTAGTGGGCTCGTCAAGAATAAGTACATTGGGAGAACTCATCAGTACTTGCAACAGAAACAAGCGACGTTTCTCTCCACCGGAAAGCTTATGAATTGGTGCATACTGTTGGGTGGGAGGAAATAAGAAACGCTCCAGCATCTGTGAGGCACTGATCAATGTGCCATCAGCGGTTGTCACATACTCTGCTACGTCTTTAAGGTAATCAATTACCCGTTGATTTTGATTAAGAGCTTCGAGCAAATCTTCTGAATGCTGGTCAAAGTAACCGATATAAATGGTGGAACCAATTTCTATTTTACCAGCATCGGGCTGAATGCGTCCAGTAATAATATCCATTAGGGTAGATTTCCCTACGCCATTCCCACCAATAATGCCAACTCGGTCATCGGGACTAAATTCGTAGGTAAAATCTTTGAGCAGAATTCTAGCGTTATAGCCTTTAGAAACATTTTCTAACTCAATCACTTTTTTGCCAATGCGACGACCAGGGGTAGAAATTTCTACTTTACCCTGAGCTTGTTTAAACTCCTTGGCTTGCATGTCGTGAATACGGTCAATTCGAGCTTTTTGCTTGGTACTGCGAGCTTTTGGACCTCGTTTTAGCCATTCTAGCTCTCGGCGCAATACCCCTTGATGTTTCCGTTGAGTACTGATGGCTGATTCTTCAGCTAAGGCTTTTTTCTCTAAATAGTAGGAATAGTTGCCAGAGTAAGTATACAGGTCTCCCCGGTCAATTTCGATAATGCGGTTGGTGACCTGGTCTAGAAAATAGCGGTCGTGAGTAATCAGTAAGATTGCTCCACGATAACTATTCAGATAACTCTGTAACCACTCCACTGACATGGCATCAAGATGGTTTGTTGGCTCATCCATTAACAATACCTCTGGTTCCGCTAGCAAGGCAGCTGCTAAAGCAATCCGTTTACGATAGCCACCAGACAACTGACCAATGGGAGCATCAAAATCAACTATCCCTAATTTACTCAGAATAATTTTTGCCTTTGTTTCTAGTTCCCAAGCTCCTGTGGCATCCATCTGCTGGGTTACACTTGAGAGCTGTGCTAGCAGTTGGTTATCCTCGGGATTGTGAGCCAATTTCTGGGAAAGTTCTTCATACTCACGAATCAGAGTCATCTGCTGACCACTATCAGCAAACACTTGTTCCAAAACCGTGTTGTTTTCATCTAAGTCTGGTTGTTGGGGTAAGTAAACAATTTTAGTTTTGGGATTAACCGAGAGTTGACCACTATCAATGGGCTCAAGACCAGCAATTATCTTTAATAGGGTCGATTTGCCTGAACCATTAGTGCCAATTAGACCAACTTTATCCATAGGATCTAGACTAAAGCTAGCCTCTTTCAGGATTTCCTTAATCCCAAAGTCTTTGTGAACTGATTGTAGGGTGAAAATACTCATGAAAAATTTATAGGAAAGGGAGTAGGGATTAGGGAGTAGGGATTAGGGAGTAGGGATTAGGGATTAGGGAGTAGGGAGTAGGGAGTAGGGAGTAGGGAGTAGGGAGTAGGGAGTAGGGAAGATAAATATGTCTTAAGGTTTACTTAGACTGCTATAAATTTATTTAAAAAAAAACCGTTTTCTGGGTAGAAAACGGTTTTTGGTAGTTGTAATTTAACTACTAATAATCAAGTGCAAAATATCAAACTTACTATTACTAACTACCATGAAATTAAAGAGCTTTTGACTATTTTATTGACATTTTGATGCTATTGAGGTACGTTGTTTAGGTCAAAGATAAAGGGAACACTGTGATTCCCCTCACCACCAATAACCAGAACTTTAGGCATCTGAGCCCCACCTTCTCGCCAAGCTGCGATCGCTTCTTTCTGGAGCACCAGTTCACCCCCTTGGGCTTTGAGGGTTTCCGCCAACAGTCGTTGGGCTTCGGCCTTACCCTGAGCGCGATTAATTTCTGCTTGAGCTTCTTGCTCAGCCTCCTGTGCTATATAGACAGCTCGTTGGGCCTGTTGTTCTGCTACCTGTTTTTCTTCAACTGCCTTGGCAAATTCCCTAGAAAAATTCAGGTCAATGACACTAGTATCCAATACTTGGACATCATACTTGGCTAACCTTTCGCCCAAAGCCTTATCAAAATCTTCCTTTAACTGACTCCGTTGGGTAATCGATTCTTCAGCAGTGCGAAGGGCGGCAGCAATTTTAAATGACTCTTGAGTCTGAGGGGCAATAATTGTGGTCACTAGATTCTGTAGAGTTCCTTGTTTTCGTCTGATACTAACCACCTTAGTGGGATCGAGGCGGAAGTTGATGGCAAATCGTGCGGTCAAATCCTGAAGATCCTTTGTGGAACTCTGGGCTGGGACTTCAAACTTCTGTACGGTGACATCATACACATCGACTATAGAGACGAAGGGCAGTTTGAAGTGGATACCCTCAAGCAGAGCGCCATCTCTAGCTTTACCCAAAATACTAAGGACTCCAGCCTGACCGGGATTGATAATTACAAAACAATTAAAGGAGAGGAGAATAACTAATGCTGCGATAATCCCCCCGACTAAAGATTGCAAATTTTGTGGATTTTGGTTCCTCAAGTTTTAATCTCCTTTTGAATTATCCCCTGGATTAATCACAGGGTAATTAAGCACTGATGTTACCAGATAGGGCATTTGCCAGATCTCGTAAGCTTTATGGCATCATATTTTCAGCATACTAGAAAAGTTCGTCTATCAGCTTAAGCAAAGGGAACAGCGGATCTGGGAGTAGGGAACAGGGAGTAGGGAGTAGGGAGTAGGGAACAAAATTCTCAGCAATTCCTAGACGGATTGCTATATCAGCTGATGGGCTAGGCCCAAGCTACGCCGAACAGCTTATGGATCACAGGCTAGAAGCCTGTGCCACACTACTTGAGTGGCCACTGAGCACTGACCACTGACCACTGACGGCTGACCACTGAACGCGCACGCGTGCGCGTAGCGCTTAAGC
>NZ_JAAHGN010000195.1:0-9038 GCF_010672485.1 Moorena sp. SIO2C4
AATTTATTCCTAGCAATCTTTTTGTTTGTTTAGGATTTTTTTGGATGTAGTTCCAAGTGTAGCTCATGGTTTTTGAGGTTGATAAAAGTGATTAATTTTATCTTATTTTACCATAAGTTTGTTTTTTGGAGAGGTCTAAAGACGTGCCTGTAATTCTCGGACACATGAACTTTTTCGCGGAATTCAACGTGTGTTTTTATCGGCACCAGTTAGCTTTTGAGGTTTACCCAAGATAAAAACCAATTAATAGTATGACAAAATATAGCATTTTTATTTGAGATGTAAACATAGGATTGATAGAAAAAGCGATACAGCGATGCATCGCTACTCTCGACTCCCATTAACCCCAAGGGCGGGTTACCTCACCGAATTGAGAACTGCTAAAAGATTAGATATTATATTCCTCTGCCCATTTCTTTAGCTCCTCCAGAAATCTGAGGGCTGTTCGACCAAAATCTGTGATTTCATAGGCCACAGCAATGGGCTTGGTACTGATGACGTTACGCTTGACTAAGCCCGTATCCTCCATTTCTCTTAGCCGCTGGGTCACCATTTTTTTGCTAGCTCCGCCGATCTGGCGCGCCAGATCGTTGAATCGCATCGGGCCATCCTTGAGATGCCAAAGAATCGATCCTTTCCATTTGCCACCCAAAATCCTCATTCCACGCTCGATTGGACAGGGGCTGAGACAGGGGTCAATGGCTTTCTTGATGCGATCGCTATCGCTATTGGTTTTGATGTCGATATCGCTATCTGTTTCCATGTCCATGACGGAACTCATTTTTTATACCTGGTTACTAAACGTATACTAGTTGACTATAGTAACTTTAATTTTTACCATGAAGCAATACATGAAGCAATAACTGTACACATTATCTGATGGGGGGAAGTAATAGTCATGAAAACTTTGCTTTTGATTTTGGGCAAAGAGACTAAGGAGTTCGCCAAAGGCCGCTACAATCAAGGTCTTTTCGAGATAGCGGTGGAAATATTGAAAGCTCAATACGAGCTACTCACCACTGTTGTGGAAGAAGACTACAACATTCCAGAGGAGATTGCGAAATTCAAGCAAGCTGATGGGGTAATCTTTCAGTACCCAGTGTATTGGTTCATGATGCCGTCAATCCTGAAGCGTTACATAGACGATGTTTACGCCTATGGTGAGTTTTTCGGGCACAGTGATGGCTCATACGGATCGGGTGGCCTGATGAATGGCAAGAAATTCATGCTGTCTACTACATGGAATGCGCCCGCCGATGTTTTTAATAATCCCAATAGTTTCTTTGAAGGACGCTCACTAGAAGAGGTGCTGCTGCCCATGCTTAAGAGTCATGAGTTTTGTGGCTTCGAGGAATTGCCCCATTTCGCTTGCTACAACGTGATCAAAAATCCACAATTTGACGCTGACCGAGACCGATACATCAGTCACCTAAAGATGGTGTTTCTTGACTCCGCCCATGATTTAGGTGTTGAAGTAGCAGAGCCTCTGTCTGCTCAGTGCTCTAAAGCTCATTAAAACTTATTCTTAGTCAATATCTCATCCAAAGAAAAATCATGACCAAACAAGCTGAAATTCATCTCTACACCGCATCGACTATGAACGGATGGAAGCCGCTGATCTTTCTTGAAGAAGCAGAAGTGGACTATGAGATGACCTATATTGACTTTTCCAAAAAAGAACAAAAGTCAGACTGGTACAAATCTCTTAACCCTAACGGGCGTATTCCGACCATCGTGGATCGTAGCAACGACAATTTTGTTGTTTTTGAGTCGGGTGCAATTCTTTGGTATCTAGCCGAGAAATATGGGAAGTTCCTTCCCGAGGGGGAAAAAGCCCGATCCCAAGCACTTCAGTGGCTGATGTTTCAGATGAGTGGCATTGGACCGATTATGGGTCAGGCGATGTACTTTCAGCGGATTGCTGAACCTCAAGGGCATCGTGATGAATTTGCCATCAAGCGCTATGGGACAGAATCACGCAGGCTGCTGGAAGTCTTGGATCAGCAGCTTGAGGGGAAAACTTACATCCTTGGCGATGACTTCACGATTGTAGATATGGCCACTTATCCTTGGGCACGAGCTTATTACTGGGCGAAAGTATCAGTGGATGGGCTGAATAACCTTCAAGCCTGGTTTGACCGTATTGATGCCAGACCTGCAACTCAACGTGCACTAGAGCTCCCCAAACCTTTTCCTGCCTTTTTTGGTAAAGGGGATGTGGCTGCGGCAGAAGCTGCTAATTCCGCACGTTTTCAAAGTGATGTTAAACCATAAGCCATGGATGATGGAAACAAAAATTAACACTCGGGGAAATAAAAATGTGATAACATCCTAGTCGTTGATCAGGCAAGATTGGGCAAAGCAAAATTTTTGTCCAAGGTGTTTGTTTGCCAAAAATGTTGGTAAACAATAAGCACATCCCTTGATTTGATCCCATAAAAGGCTATTTATATATTGTTGACTATTTAAAGTAAACTGTTAAATGTTAACTATGGATTGCCCCGGGATCTTAATTTCTTGGTTAGATAGAGAGAATTATAAAGGGATAAATTCTGTCAAAATTCCCCCGAATAGTTGGGGAAAATTCAGCTCCTATCCTGTTCTCATCTGCCCCCCTCAGTCTAAATCGAGCAATGTTACAGCCCTGCCGATTTTCGGGTGGTAAGGTCGGGAGCAACTGTTGACAGTTAACGGTTAACACTGAACAGTGAAAAAAACTATACACCTTACATCTTCTTTGATTAACACTGAAAAGTAAACCAAACTGTACAGGTCACATCGTCATTAACGTCTTATCAACACCAAAAACTAATGATTCGTTACCGACAAAAGAAAATTAGCATTTTGTTTGGGAGTCTCTTAATCCTTGGGACATGCTGGTTACCTGTCCAAGCTCAACAAAGCACTAATGCACCCAATCAGAAAGCAGTTACAACTGCAGATCCAACTATTCCGATTGAGGAGCTAGAGCTAATGCTCAAGCCCTTGACATTAGATGAGCTGGAGGGTGAAGCTAAAGGGTGGATGTTCTTGCTTAAAACTAAAGTTAAAGAACTCAGCGATGCGGAAATTGCTGTCAAGCGCAAAAATCGAGAGCTTGAACAATCTAAGGAAGCTGTTGATGCCCTAGAAGAGGCCAAAGAAGCTCTTGAGGAAGCGACAGAAACTAAAGAAAAAATAGAGACTGAGGCATCACCATCAGGTCGGGTTGAAGCTAATGACGCGGCGGAAGAAGCAAAGGAAGCTCTCGAAAAAGCTCAGAAGTCAGTAGAAGAAGCGGTCAAAGAAGAAGAAAAGACCCAGCAGGATAAAACCTTGCAGGGGGCAATTGATAAAGCAGTTGAAGGTACGGAAGAGGAGAAAGATAAAGCCAAAACCTCAGACGAGGAAGTTGCTAAGGTTCAAGAGCAGATTGGGACAATTAGCAACAAAGTCGTTACGGATGAACAACAGCAGAAAAAGACTGAACAGGGACTGGAAAAAGCTCAAGAAAAGATAGAAGAAGCGGTCGAGGCCAAGACCGAAGTTAAAAAGCAAGTACTGGTAAACATCACGAAACTGCGGGATGAACGGGCTGGTTTGAGCGAACGCTTTGAGGTGGTACTTGAAGAGCTGGAAACTAAAGGTGGTGATGTCGAGTTGTACAAAAAATACGTCAATGCCATCAGTGGGATTAAGGTTGACGTAACCGACACTCAAGGAACCTGGATTACCATTGTTGGCTGGCTCCAGTCTAAAGAAGGAGGTCAGCGCTGGGCCAATAACATTGGCAAATGTCTAGGAATCATTGCTGGCTTTAGCATCCTCTCGGTGATCTTAAGTACAGTCCTCGAGAAATCTTTGGGGATGTTCCCGAATATCTCAGTTATGCTGGGTCAGTTCTTGGTTACTCTAACCCGCCAAGGATTATTTGTGGTGGGTATTCTTGTAGGGATTACTGCCCTAGAGGTCAGTATTGGACCACTGATCGCTATGATTGGAGCTGCTGGTTTTGTGGTAGCGTTTGCGTTCCAAAGTACCCTCGGTAACTTGGCCAATGGGTTAATGATTTTACTCTATAAACCTTTCGATGTGGGGGATACCATTGAAGTAGCTGGGGTAAAAGGAAAGGTTCAAGATGTCAACTTAATTTGCACTACCATCAAGACTTCTCAAAATAAAATTATTATTGTGCCGAACAACTCAGTCTGGGGTAACGTTATCGAGAATGAAACCATTAGCCCCGTCCGCGCTATCTTTATTACAGTTAGGATCAGCTACGCCAATAGTATTACTGAAGCGATCCAAGTTCTTAAGGATATTGCCAACTCCCATCCTTTAGTATTGGAAGACCCTGGACCTTGGATTGATACCGGTGAATTGGCTGAATATGCTGTTAACATTTGGTTTATGGTATATACTAAAAGAGAGGATTACTGGACAGCCTATTGTGACCTCAGACAAATTATCAAAGAAAGATTTGAAGAAGAGGGAATTGTGATCCCACTGCCGAGCCAGGAAATATACATTAGCGAAACTATGGCTAAGGAAGAGGGCAGTATGGCAAAAAGGTTTAAAGACATGACGTTATCCTAGCTATACCCTTAGGAAAGTTGTACAACTGGCACAGAACGTACCGATAGTTTGCAGCAAAGCTTCTAGCATAACCAATAAAGTTACCACCGGAGAATTTTCAATGCTCAAGACTGACTCTGGTAAAAATCCACTATTGGCTTTGCTACTGCTAGTTCCTGCTGGGAGTATCGGTATAGCAATGGCACTATATATTGCTCCAGGATCATTAGGGCAGGCAATATTCTCATTTTGCAAAGTCTGGTTACTAGCACTGCCTCTTGCTTGGTTTTTCTGGGTGGATCGTGGCAAGTTACGTTTATCCTTGCCGAAGGGACAGGAGTTGTTGACTGGAACTATTTTGGGACTGGTGATGTTTGGGATCATCCTTGGGGCTTATTGGCTTTTTGGTCAGCACTGGATTGATCAGACGGATGTTCAAAGTCAAGCCCAAGAAGCTGGCATAACTAGTGCATACATTTATGTACTCGGGGCGATGTATTGGACTTTTATTAATGCCTTCCTGGAAGAGTATATCTGGCGTTGGTTTGTCTGGAGCAAGTGCCAGATTCTCATCCCCGGACTTGGGTCAGTATTGCTTTGTGCATTGCTGTTTACCCTCCATCACATTATTGCTTTAACCTTTTATACCCAGGATTGGCTGGTGGTCATACTTGGCTCATTAGGGGTGTTCATGGCTGGAGCGGTATGGTCGTGGTGCTATCTAACCTACCGTTCAATCTGGTCTGGTTATGTTAGTCATGTTCTTGCAGATTTAGCGATCGCATTTGTCGGTTGGCAACTCCTATTCGGGTAGCTAAGCTGTTGACTCAGGATAATTATATAGCGTATTTTAAGCTAGTAAGGTACATTTGTTGGCTTTTAGGGAGCAGGGAGCAGGGAGCAGGGAGCATAAATTAGTGAAGTCCGAAGAGGAAAAAGGTAAAATTTTTTGTACCTCATGATGCTAAAAACCGCTATAGCACTACGCCTTCAGATGTTTGACATTACTAAACTCCGAAACTTAGTCATAGCTTACTTCTGACTTCTGACTTCTGACTTCTGACTTCTGACTTCTGCTATATCGCGTACCAGAGGTACAGGTTTCTTGAATTTCAACGGCATACAATCCCGGTAAACCTGCTTCTTCAAGTCGCTCAAAAACCCACTTGGCGATCGCTTCACTAGTAGGATTCTCCAAGCCGGTTGTCTCATTGAGGTAATAATGATCCAAAAAGTTATCCAACAGAGGCTTGAGATAGGTCTTGATATCTCCATAGTCCATTATCATCCCCTGTTTGGAACCCTCCTCAATCAGTTGATTACCTTTGACATAAACTCGCCCCACCCAGCTATGGCCATGTAACCGACTACATTTGCCGTCATGATGGGGAAGGCGATGAGCAGCTTCAAACCGAAACTCCTTGTAAATTAACCATTCTTCCATCATTAATAATTAAGAATTTAGAATTTAGAATTTAGAATTTAGAATTAATAATTAATAATTTAGAATTTATCTTACACTTATTATATAAAAAACTCTATTGAGTTGAAACTAACTATAAGAGGTAATCTATACAAAGATAACAGGTAACAGTCTAAACTAGAGCCGATTGGTCTTGGTTTTTATGATAAATTAAGATTGGTTTTAATGATTGATTTGGAAATCATAATCAAGTTTTAATACAGCCATAAACGATTACCAAAGTTGCTGATATCTATCGCCATTTTAAACATAGCATGAAGTACCATAAAAGCCATGCATCCCTACTCCCTACTCCCTACTCCCCGTGCTATACCATAAACGAAGGAAGCAAGGGGAGTTGATATCACTGATGACTAAGATGCGAACAGAAACCGATAGCATGGGG
Source organism: Moorena sp. SIO2C4 (assembly GCF_010672485.1). Taxonomy (NCBI): domain Bacteria; kingdom Bacillati; phylum Cyanobacteriota; class Cyanophyceae; order Coleofasciculales; family Coleofasciculaceae; genus Moorena; species Moorena sp. SIO2C4. The sequence goes on from NZ_JAAHGN010000195.1 coordinate 6,423, forward strand.
GAAATCGAAGTTCCTGCTAATCGGTATTGGGGCGCTCAAACTCAGCGATCGCTAAAATATTTCTCGATTGGACAAGACTTTATCCCTCCGGAAGTCATAACAGCGATGGCTATTCTGAAAAAAGCGGCTGCTCTGACTAACTGTGAACTGGGTAAACTACCAGAGGATAAAGCTCAGTTAATCATTGAAGCAGCAACAGAGGTCATCGAAGGCCAGCTAGACGGTAACTTCCCTCTCCGTGTTTGGATGACTGGTAGTGGTACCCAGTGCAACATGAACGTGAACGAGGTGATTGCTAATCGTGCTATTGAACTAGCTGGGGGGGTGATGGGTAGCAAAAAACCCATTCATCCCAATGACCACGTCAATATGTCCCAATCTTCTAATGATACCTTTCCCACGGCCATGCACATCGCGTCAGCGGTAGCGCTTCATGAGGGACTGATGCCCAAAGTCAAGAAAATGCGGGATGCTCTAGAGGAGAAAGCGAAAGCATGGGATAATATAGCAAAAATTGGGCGCACTCACCTTCAAGATGCTGTACCGTTAACCTTGGGTCAAGAGTTTTCCGGTTACGTTGCCCAGCTAGATGCTAATTTAGCACGGATAGACTCTGTGCTTCCTGGCTTATACGAGTTGGCGATTGGTGGAACCGCTGTCGGCACTGGCTTAAATGCTGGCAAGGGGTTTGCTGAAAAGGCTGCTGAGCATATTGCTAAGTTGACCGGCTTGCCCTTTGTGTCTGCTCCTAACAAGTTTGCGGCTCTAGCAGCTCATGATGACATGGTTATGGCTAGCGGTGCCCTGAAAACCCTAGGGTGCTCGTTATTGAAGATTGCTAATGATATCCGTTTCCTAGGGTGTGGACCACGGTGCGGATTTGGAGAACTGAAACTGCCATCCAATGAGCCAGGGTCTTCGATTATGCCAGGGAAAGTTAATCCGACCCAGTGCGAAGCGATGACTATGGCTGCTACTCAGGTGATGGGCTACGATAGTGCGATCGCATTTGCTGGTGCTCAGGGGCACTTTGAGTTGAACACCTTTAAGCCGATGATTGTGTTCAACTTGCTCCAATCTGTCCATCTACTTGCTGACAGCTGCAACAATTTCACAGACTTCCTGCTGAAGGGACTGGAACCGAATCGAGAGAAAATCCAGTATTTCCTGGAACAGTCCCTGATGCTAGTCACTGCTTTGAGTCCAATCATCGGTTACGACAAAGCTGCAGAAGTGGCGCACCATGCTTCTGAGAAGAACCTTACCCTCAAAGCAGCTTGCCTAGAATTAGGCTATGTTTCTGCTACTGAGTTTGACCAGATTGTTGATCCTTACAGGATGGCTTATCCTTTTGATTAGCTTTTTAGGGAGTAGGGAGTAGGGAGTAGGGAGTAGGGGGTAGGGGGAAGAGTGTGGGGAGAGGGGGGAGATTTGTAAATGCTATATTTAGCAATTCCCAATGTCTGTGAAACCTTTGAGTATAAACTGATAAGGAAATGTGTAAGTATTCAGCTATCAGCTCTCAGCTATCAGCTCTCAGCTTTTGAATAAGCGATGCAGAGGTGCGACCCGTGGCGAATTTAATTCGACGACTGTAAGCGCACCTAAGCGGTCTTGGGGGTTTCCCCCACTCGCGCTTTGCATCAAGACAACAAGTAAGCATTGGAATAATGCTGAGTGAAGTCCCAGCATCGTTCGCACAGCGTGGCCATTCGCGTAGCGTGGCCGAAAGGCCAAGGCCAAAGCCTGTGCCAAAAAGCTGTTAGCGTAGCGTGAGCCTAATGCTGACGGCTGACGGCTGTTCGCGTAGCGTGAGCTTTTAGCTCACGGCTGAATGCTTACGATAATATTAGCAATTTTAAAATGTTTGATTTTAATATCCTATGTGATTTCTCCCGTAACCATTGTGTAGCGATCTGTGCCATTTTAGTTCCTGCTAACTTGCTGCTGACCTTGCAAACCATCATTTTCACTGTGATTGGTTATCCCCAAGTTCAGGTGCGGAAAGCTGCTTTAGTTGCGTGCATCCCAGCTTTGGTAATGCTATTCCATGTGTATAGTTGGTTGATGATTGGAGTAGTGATGGCTCCCACCTACATTCTGTTTACTTTAGCAGCTGTCTGCTTAAGTATTAATTTTTGGGCAATAAACTATTATAGTAGATTAGTTTATTCGAGAGAATAGGGAATCGGGAATCGGGAATCGGGAATCGGGAATCGGGAATCGGGAATCGGGAATCGGGAACAGTGCGTAGGGTGCGTTAGGGGCGGACTTGCCCTCATCTTCAACCTTGTAGCCAGCGTTGAGATAGTCCGCCCCGTAACGCACCACTAAGGCAAGAGGCAAGAGGCAAGAGGCAAGAGGCAAAAAATTGGAGTGGTACACAGCTAGTGATTTTAGCTCCCGAAACCTTACGGTGCGCGTTCCCTAGCGCTTTTAAAAAGCGCGGGGTCGCACCGCTACCAGACCTGGGCTAAACCACTACATCTTTATCACTAACCGACTCCCAATTCCCGATTCCCGACTCCCGACTCCCGACTCCCGACTCCCGACTCCCTACTCCCTACTCCCGACTCCCGACTCCCGACTCCCTACTCCCTACTCCCCATCTCCTTA
>NZ_JAAHGN010000196.1:0-9032 GCF_010672485.1 Moorena sp. SIO2C4
TCCCCAAGCGAGGGATTGCTCGCTTGGGGGGAACAAAACTCTCAAAGTCCCCCAAGCGAGGGATTGCTCGCTTGGGGGATTTAGGGGGCTGTCATAAAACCAGATAATCGCGCATTCATTCTTTAATTCAGCAACGCCAATTTTATTGCTGTTTCGGTAAATTTTTTACCTGGTTGAGTGATTTTTTCTCTGCCAGGGATTATTTTAACATAGTGAAACCAACCTTGGCAATAATTTGCTTTGGTTTCGCTACTCCTCAACTGCTCTCTACATAAAATCAAGGGTTTTAGGAGTAAAGTCAGTCAACCAGATTTGTTACTTGTAAGCATTGAGCTATCAGCACAAAATCCGTCAGTTTTTCAATCAAGCAAAACTTAGAAATTTTCCTGAGAGGAGCGAGTACATGAGTTATCTTGGACAACCTTCAATCAGCGGATAGCTGATAGCTCTAGGCTGAATGCTTACTGTTCCGTTAGTCTAACTTTCGGGCATTCTCTAAGTATAGGCTCTGACTTGGAGTGATCAATTACAGATATAACAAACAATTAAGAGGATAAAATAATGAAATTCACTTACCGTGGTATTACCTATGAAAATGATCCGGTAAATTTTGAGATGAAATCCGAAAAAATTGTTGGTAAGTATCGTGGTGTCCGTTGGCGACAGCCAAAGCTCAACGGTGTGCTTTTACCGGAAGCTATCGGTAAATTAAAGTATCGTGGGGCATATTATCTCCACGTTGTTTGGGGTAAACCGATTGATTTTACTAAGCAACGTTACGGAGCAAAGCATCCTTGTTCTAAATAGCTAAGCTATTGCCTTATCCCAGATCAGCTATAGCGCCAATCGGCCTTAGCTGAATGCTTACATACATAAGCTATAGAGTATCTTGAAATTGTTCCTTAAGTTGGGCTTTGGGTAATCCACGATAGCAACACTATTACTAAACTAAGGCAAAAGGCTTTCATGCAAAAGGCTTCAATGGCTTACCCAAATTGCCACAATACTTGGCACAATACTATAGATGCTTTGGATGCCTTCCCGTAGGGGTGGGGAAAGCCCGTTATATCCTTGGGACGCTTCTGCTGAGGAAAACCTCTGGATGATTGGTTGAGCTAGTTCGCCTCCTTATAGCTAGAAACTGGTGGCGAACACCAGGTTATGATATAGGTTAGTACCCAAAGACTAACTAATCGAAACTAATAACCGATGGATGGATATGGCTGGAAGCTCCACCCCTGCACCGGACAAGGGAAATTTCCGTAGCTCTCCTTCTCAGGAGAAGCACAAAGGGTTCCAAAAGAAAGTCAAAAACATCGTCAACAACTCGAATTATGGAGCTAAGATTAAGGCAGAAAAACTTGCACCAATTGTAAGAGGATGGCGAAATGATCACCGCTCCGGCAAAATTGACAGTGTAAGACACTCTCTCTGGTTCCTTATAGTTAAGAGGTTTTGAGTTTTATTCGATAGTGATTATGTCCCATCATCTCATCTTCAGAGAATCACGGACTGAGGTTTCTGTACCTGTGAAAATTGCATCCTCACCTCCATCTACCATTCCCAATACGTCTGGGTCTGCTGGGCAACTGGGGAATTTGAATCATTGGATTTTTGTGTCTATTGGACTAGCTTTAGTGGTGATTGGATTAGTAGTGTATGGTAAGCTGCAATTCAAGGATAAGGACAAAAAGCTCAAATTGGAGCAGTATAAAACTGCTGATCTCCGAAAAAAGTTAAAGCTGGCGCTTAATACCATCCGGAAAATGGAATCCAATCCCGATTTGGTTCACTCGCGGGAATTTAATCTGGACTACCTCAGAATGCGAATGGAAGAAGAGGTATTCCACTTTGGAGTTATCAATCAAATTAAAATTCGAATAAAACAGTTAATCAGTATAGCATTACGACCTACTCAAGACTCTAGAAATGTTATCGGTGTTGCTAGTACGTCAGGTCGTAAAATTAATGAAATATTTGATGTTAAGTACGAGACTGAAATTCGAGGTAAACGCAGTGTGGGAGTGCTTTTCCGCATTCAAGTTAAGTTAATGAAATTACCCACTCAACGCACCTCGGCAACCGTTAGCCAAATTATTGACTGTATTGAAACATTTCTTAGTCCAGATGCGGACAATGATACCTGGCAACCAACAATTCAAGGACGTATTGTTTGCATGCGTTGGGATCAAAAGGCAAAACCAACGCCATTATTAGTATTGGAGCAATCCACTGAAGGGGTTAATGTTACTCTAAGAACCAAACGGGTTGGGATGACGTAATATCAATTTCATTGATAGTAGTTCTCAATGGTTTTAGGGAGTAGGGAGTAGGGAGTAGGGAGTAGGGAGTAGGGACTTCGGAGCTGGGACTTCGGAGCTGGGAGTAGGAAGATGGGCACCAAACCGGATCCAGTTGCTCCGTCGTGTCCCTCTCCTGCTGGTTGACCATGGGCGCTCTTGCCCAGCTTAACATCTCGCGCTGATGCCCGTAGAATCTGCTTAATCAGGGATGGAGACAGACCAGGTTGCACCTGCTTAAGCAAGGCACAAACACCCGCTACTTGGGGAGAAGCAGCACTAGTACCGCTGATCACCGCCCAGCCATCATCAGTAGCCGTTTCGTCCTGATTCGGATACTCACCGCCGCCCAAGCCTTGGTCAATTTCGTCTCCTGGTTCAACGGGCAACATGATATAGGCAGCCCGGGGTCGCATTCCCACCAGTCCACACAGATCAGGTACATGGCGTCCTGGATAAATCTGGCTATCAAAGCTACTGGCGTAGTCGGAAGCTTCTAAGCGAAAGTCATTGCCCTCAACAGTATCGTGGGCATAGACTCCACCCACAGAAATCACTTCTGGCATCTGACCAGGAAATCCATAGTGTCCGTTACCAGCAGAGAAACAGACGGTAATACCACGCTCTTTGACTGCTTCAATAACTGCGGCCTCTAGGGGCTTGAGGAAATTCGGTAGAGGGCCTTCTGGGATACTGTAGCCCCAGCTGTTGGTCATCACCGCTGGATGTAAATCCGATGCCATCTTAAACGCCAGGGTGGGGTTACCCCCCATTTTTACACCAATAAAGTCAATATCCGGTGCATTGGAAAAAATATTTGCTGCTTCAGCGGTGCCATGACCATTCTCATCCCGCTCCACGTTTTGAGCATCTGGTGCCAAAGTTGCCTGGTAGTTGTAGCCATGCCACTCGTAAAAGGGATGCTTGTAGAATCCAGTGTCTACCATTGCTACTAAGACCCCCTTACCGGTTACCCCTACCTTGTGGACAGGGGTAGAGCGACATACCATGGCCACATCGGAGGGAACATTGAGGTGATGATAACGAACCCGTGGAGGCAGTGGCGACTCAAATAAAATCGGTGGACGTTGGGGATAAGCTCGCTCTATCAACCCAGATAGCTCTTCGGGAATGCTAAAGGGAGCACCAGCAACATGGCGCAAGAAGGTCACTTCTCCTAGTTGAGGATGAGCCTCGCTAATCAGTTGGCTGTCCCGTTCAACTCGGGTGCTAAAGACCCGTTCCCACAGTTCCCGTGGTCCATCAGCACTAATGGAAAAGGTTCCGATTTGCTGGACGCGAAAGCCAAGGGATTGTAAAACATTTGCAGCTTGAATGCCCCGTCCAGGGGGTGGGGCGAATTGTTGAAGATTCTCCGGTTGGAGGTAGGTGTCAGTGGCGAACATGGACTGGCCACTTTCTGATACGAGAATGGCTTCAAAGGAAACTCGCTCTTGTCCAGTCTGTAGTTGTTGTATCATAAATATCCTGTTACTTAAATCCTAGTTAGACAGCGGTTGATGACTATCGCTGTCTTTGTTGATCAACAAACCAAGTTGGTTTACTTCTTTGGTTTACTTCTTTAGTGTGGTATATGTGATCACATATTGACGTCACCCTCGTGGGTACTTGTGTTTTGTTCGGTTTTTGTTTAAAATTCCCCAGGGTGTTTTTGACTATTGAACAAACCGTGTGACGCATTCCCCCACCTCGTTCAGGTGGGGGTTAGTCCATGCCAAAACCAATCGCTAAAAACATGAAGCAAAAATTAAATAATTGCCGCCTTATATTTGATAGGTTAAAATAATAAAGATAATTTATTTTATTTAGACCAGTGAAAGCGGCAACCAAAGTAATTAGAACCGATAAGTGGAAACTAAATCCAACCCCCGATCAAAAATTGCTATTTGGGGAGACGGTTAAGGTGTACCGCCGTGCTTGTCGATATTTGGTTGGAATCATTTATACTCACTGGTCTGAATTAGGTTGCTTGACAGCTGATCAACTAACTCCTGCTGTTGAACGTCTAATGCATGAGACTGCCAAGCGTCCTAATATAAAGTATCCTCAGTTTAATCAAGCATTCTACAAATTTCCCAGTTATTACCGTCGTGCTGCGATTCGGCAAAGCCGACGCTTCGCGAACGCTTTTGCTGCGGGTCAGGTTAGTAGTTTTGTGACCCGTTACCGAGAATGGCAAGCGGGCACTAGAAAAAGACGCAGCGATAGTCCTCCGAGACTGAATGCTGATACTGGTTGCTACCCAGCTTTATACAAGGGTCAATGCTATAAATTACATGGCTTTAACCAAGTCGATATCAAGGTATTTAATGGCTTAGATTGGGTTTGGACTACAGTTCAAATTACCGGCCTAAGAGAAAGACACCAAATAGCTAGTAACAAAATACTATCGCCTTCATTGATATTCAATGAAAGGGTCTGTCATTTATCCGTTCCGTTCAGTTGTAAGCCAGAAAAACGAAAACCAGAGGCTAATGTAACAGCAGTAGATCTAGGAATTAATACTACTGCGACAATCTCAGTTGTAACCCACAGCGGCACTGTAATCCACAGGAAATTTATACACCCAGGAAGAGACATAGACCGTCGGGATAAGCGACTAAAGTCCGTATCTATGCGGGCATCTAAGACTATGGGCAAAGGAGGAAAACTTCATAAAGGTTTTTGCTCCAAGACCTATCAAAAATGCCGGAGAATCAATCACCAAATCGGGCACATTGTTTCTAAGCGAATTGTTCAGATTGCTGAAGAGTTTAACTCCGAAGCAATTGTGTTTGAGAGTCTTAAGGGATGGAAGCCCAAAGGGGGACGGAAACGCTCTAACCTCCGGCAAAGGTTTCATGGATGGCTCAAAGCAAAAATTCGCGATTTTACTGAGATGAAATGGGTTGAGTTAGGCGGCAAAGTAATAGAGGTTGTGGCAGCTTATACCTCCAAACTCGCCTACGATGGTTCCGGCAAGGTCAAACGTGATTCAAAAAATTATGCCCTAGCAACCTTCTCCTCAGGTAAGCGGTTTAATGCCGTTCGCGTAGCGTGGCCTACGGCCAATCTAAACGGCGCTTACAACATTGGTGCTAGAGGTGTGTTTAAACTCACTAACAGAAATGGTAGTGGGGGTCGTTCCAGCAAAAGCCCTGGACGATCGCCTAGAAGCTGGGCTTGCCTGTGTGAGTGCGATTCGTTGGTTAGAAACCTACCCCCTTGAGGGTCTGGGGGATTAACCGCCTGGTTCAATGAACCTTGACAACTTGATAACCATGTTGGTGAAATACCAACCCGGAGACAAAACCTTAGAATAGTGCAGCCTTAGTACAAAACCTTACTCCTATGATGCCTAACCTGCTGACCATAAAGGCTGCACTATTCTTTCGGTAACTTCTGACCCTCGTGAAATCCGAGTGACAGCCCTACCCCTACTTCAGAACTTAACAACCCTGGGGTAAAGCGGGGTCGAGTAGTGAAGCACTGCTAGTCTAAAGTGGTGTTAGTAACAGGCAATAGAATTCATGGGTACGAGAGGAAGATACGTCAGAATCATCGTCAGCAAGACGTAGTGAAATAAGGCTGAACCACTACGGACAAAATGTCAAAGGAGCATACAGGTTTATAAGGTTTCACATTCTTATAAAGATTTCCCTAAAGTTCCCGGTGAAAAGTATCACCCTAAAAGTTCAAAAGAATGGTTATCAGGAACGAAGTAACTTTTATATGTACTCTCAACACGGTCGGTTGTTGAGTAGGTAGTTAGCCGCAAGTCATATGAAAGAGGGATTGAGTCAGAAGCCAAAGCCTGGGGTAATACCCAGGATACGCACACAGACTCACGTTGTAGGAAAAAATATAGCTAGGAGTAGTAATGCATAAGTCCAAAACTCGGGGGTTCGCCCCACAGTCGGAATGGAATAGGGTTGATTGGCGCAGGCTAGAAAGAACCGTATTCAAGTTACAAAACCGGATATATCGAGCCTCTCAACGTGGCGATGTTCGCGTGGTTAGAAAACTCCAAAAAACCCTGATGAAATCCTGGTCAGCCAAAATGCTCGCAGTCAGGAAGGTGACCCAACAAAACAAAGGCAAGAAGACTGCCGGAATAGACGGGAAGAAAGCTTTAACCAGTAAGCAACGACTCGACTTAGTAGCCAGCCTAAAACTGTACAAGAAGCCCCAACCAACCCGCCGGGTCTGGATACCTAAACCTGGAAGAGATGAGAGACGGCCTCTAGGGATACCAACCATACATGACCGAGCACTACAGGCACTTGCCAAACAGGCATTAGAACCTGAATGGTCAGAAGTTACCGCAAGATAGTGGAGCCTTTATAGTTTTAAGGTTATGCAGAGAAGGTTTTAAGGCTTGTTAGTAAGGCTCCACTATCTAAGGTTTCGTCTCCGGGAAGCCAAATTTGAACCTAATTCATACGGGTTTAGACCGGGACGGTCATGTCACGATGCCATCGAAGCAATATTCAACAGCATCAAACAAAAGCCCAAATGGGTTTTAGATGCTGACATCGCCAAATGCTTTGAAAAAATCAATCATGATGCACTTCTAAGAAAATTAAATACTTACCCATCCCTGAGACGATTAATCAAGAACTGGTTAAAATCCGGGGTGATGGATAAGGGAACATTCTCCCAATCAAACGAGGGTACCCCTCAAGGCGGAATCATATCTCCGCTTTTAGCGAATATAGCCCTCCACGGAATGGAACAGAGAATTAAACAATATGCAAATTCTATGAAAGGAAATAAGACCAGAAATAGAGGAGCATTGAACTTAATTCGATACGCTGATGACTTTGTCATCATGCACAAAGACCGTTCAGTGATAGAAGAATGTCAAGAAATCATCAATGATTGGCTCAGTGATATTGGCCTGGAACTAAAACCAAACAAAACCAGAGTGACTCATACGACCATAGGATTTGACTTCCTTGGCTTCAACATCCGGCAATACACAGCCGGAAGAAATCACTCCAAACAAGGGTTTAAAACCATCATCAAACCATCAAGGAAGAGCGTAAAAGAGCACCTAGAGCAACTCTCGTCAGCAATTGACAATCACAAAGCCGCTCCTCAAGATGCCTTAATAAGGCACCTCAAACCTATCACAAGAGGATGGTGCAAATATCACAGCTCAGTCTGTAGCAAGGAAACCTACTCGAAGATAGACCACCTGCTCTGGAACAAACTTCAAAGATGGGGTTATAGGAGACATCCTAATAAATCAAAAACCTGGGTGAACAAAAAATATTGGGGAACTAAGGTTGAAAAACCAAAGAAACCATGGGAAGCCCCAAAAATAGATAACTGGGTATTCATGACCAACGAGGAGAATTACCTCCCCAAACACGCCAAGACCAAAATAGTCAGACACGTGAAGGTCAAAGAGACTCGGAGTCCATTCGATGGCGACCTAATTTATTGGAGTACCAGAATGCAGAAACACCCTGAAATGACCAGTCAAAAGGGAAGGCTTTTGAAAAGGCAAAAAGGGGTATGTACTCATTGTGGTCTCACCTTCAGGGATGGAGATTCGATGGAAAAACACCACATAATACCACGCTCGCTCGGTGGAAATAACTCAGACAAAAATCTAGAGTTACTTCACCTACATTGCCACGATATAAAGCACGGAGAGAAAATCGACTCATCTGAGTTAGATGCCAATCCGTTCTAGAGGTACCAATGAAAATGGTTCCTATAATGAGGAGCCGTATGAGGGGAAACTCTCACGTACGGTTTTGAAGACGAGTCAGTGAGGCGACTCTCTGGCTTAGTTTAACTCTCTGGGTTAGGGATAACCAAAGATTAGCATAGGACACCTCCACCTCGGCGATAGCCAGGTGGGGGAAGCTTCATGATTTGACTATAGAAAACTACAGGCACGACCCGATTGTGCCTCTAGCCTGGACAATGTTCGGATTATCGTTAACTGGATCAGAAAAATTCTGGGGGTTCTACAAACATCACCCCAGTTACCAAGGTTTGTAGTTGCTCAGGAATTTGTAGATTGTCAACCGCAGCTTTGGGATAGGTAACGTCACTGCCATCTATCTCCTGGATCAGGGTTTTCTGCTGTGGTTGGAAGGAAACATTGAAAGTTGATTCCCACAGGGATTGCGGGGCTTGTACACTGATAGTCGGTCCAATGTGCAGGATCCGGAAGCCAAGTTGTTGTAGAGCTAAAGCAGCTTGTCTAGAGTGGTTGGGGGATGACTGAATTTCTGCTGAAATCGTGTTTTCCGGCATAGAACCCCTCCGATGGAAAGTCTGGCGTCGTTGATTTTTGGGTAGGGGCGACCCATTCGAGCCAGTAATTCGGGCAAGTAATTAATGGCTCAAACCCTAGGTTTTATGTGCTTTTGCTTCGCCCTCCCATAGGCTAACCTAGAGTTTCCCTCAATTAAGGGTAACTTGTCAAGCTATAGCGCTACCCCCGCTGGAATCCGGATTCTGGAATCCGGATTCCGGAATCGGGCGGGGGAAGAGTGTGGTTAGAGGGGCGGGTGCGCGTGGGGAGAGGCAGGGCTGTTTAATTCTTTGGCATAAATTGTCAGATCAATGGGATTGAAAGGAAGGTGGGGTGCTGGGGAGAGGTTTTTTTTGAGGTTAAAAATCCCTATCTCCCTATCTCCCTATCTCCCTCTGAAGAGAGCCTGGTATGGGAAAAGTGTATAGATCTGTGGGGTCCGCGTATCTAAAAAA
>NZ_JAAHGN010000197.1:0-9029 GCF_010672485.1 Moorena sp. SIO2C4
TTTTATAAAACTTGCTTAAGTTAGATGCGTTTACCCTGCCTTTAAGGATAGCAATACAATACTGAACTAAACCAATCAAAAAATTCAGTTGTTTTTATCTCGATTAACTGCTGAGATTAGCTAGTATAAACCACGGGTGCGTTCACTCAAAAACAAAAAGAAACTATGAAAAACCTAAGCTCCCGCATGCAGGCGGTGCAGTTGCCAGTCATTCCGATGGTTGCGGAACTGATCCGTAAATATCCTGAGACCATATCCTTAGGACAGGGGGTGGTCTATTATGATCCCCCCCCAGAGGCAATGGCAATGTTGCGTGAATTCTACAGCTTACCAGACAATCATAAGTACAAACCCGTACATGGAATTGCGGCCTTGCGAGAGGCAATTGAGGCAAAACTGCAAAGTGATAACGACATTGAGATCAACTCCGCCAACCGCATCGTTGTCACCGCAGGAAGCAACATGGCGTTCATGAACGCGATTCTAGCAATTACCACTCCTGGGGACGAGATTATTCTTCAAACGCCTTACTATTTCAACCACGAAATGGCGATTCAGATGGCTAGCTGTCATCCAGTGCTGGTGGCAACCGATGAAAATTACCAGCTACGTCCGTCCGCGATCGCACAGGCTATTACCGACAGAACCAAGGCAGTAGTTACCATATCACCTAATAATCCTACTGGGGCGGTATATTCCGAAGAGGCATTGCGTCAGGTAAATCAACTCTGTGGGGATCACGGAATTTACCACATCAGTGATGAAGCTTATGAGTACTTTACTTACAACGGGGTGAAACACTTTTCCCCTGGTGCCTTTCCCGAAAGTAGTCAACACACTATTTCTCTCTACAGCCTCTCCAAAGCCTACGGTTTTGCCAGTTGGCGGATTGGCTACATGATTATTCCAGAACACTTGTTTGAAGCAATTCAAAAGGTTCAGGATACAATCCTAATTTGTCCCCCAGTCATTTCTCAGTATGCGGCTTTAGGGGCATTGAATACTCGAAAAGATTACTGTCAACCTCATATTAATGCGATCGCGTCTGTACGACAGGTGGTATTGAACTCCCTGAAACGTCTAGAGGGTTTGTGTACCATTGGTTCTGCGGATGGAGCGTTCTATGTTTTCCTAAAAGTGGATACTCAGTTGGATGCTTTTGAGTTGGTAGAGAGACTGATTCGGGAACATCGGGCAGCTGTGATGCCAGGTAGCGCCTTTGGTATTGAGGACGGGTGTTACCTCAGGCTTGCTTATGGTGCTTTGCAAAAAGAAACTGTAGCAGAGGGTATTGAAAGATTCGTTGCGGGTCTTAACGAAATTTTACAAAAAGTTTGACCCAAGGGCAGGAGATGCAAAAAATATTTTGTATAAAAATTGACTCACAAATTGCCTACAAGGGGTGAGGTATCAGACCAGTTTTTTTTCTAGTGAACCCACCAAGCAGGGGTGGGTTCATAATACATGCTATTGAGACTGATGTCATCTAAACCTGCTTACTGGCTTGGTTTTGGCAAAGTCTGGTTAGGCGTTATTGATGCTTCTGTCTGGCAGAATCCACCATAACACCGGAGACAAAATCATACAGGAAATAGAAAAAATCAACACCAGTAATAGAACTTGGCTCAGTTCGCTATCCATAGGTCTTACCTCTTTACTATCGACTCAGGCTTTTTAAAGCCTCTAGATTTATACTTCAATCTGAGTTAAGTGTATTCCGGATAACAAATTCTGGGTAGTTCTTATGGTAAAGATTTGTCTACTCTGGTGATACTTATAGTTAACTTATAATAAGTTTTATTGCAAAGTCGCTGAAAGTAAAGAAATATCATCCCAAATACAGTTGACTAATTATCATTACCTTCTCAGGTAATCGGTAATTGGTCATGGGTAATTGACGGTTACCAACTCAACAAATTAGTGTTGAACATCTAATTACTAGAGTCAAACTCTTTAGAGTAATTTAATAAAGTCAACCTTTCTTAAATTAATAGATACAAAGCTGTAATTTTGGAGGTTTATCAACAGTAAATAACTCAACACCATATCTTTCCTTAGATACGATCGACTTTTCACCGATTGGCTTATTCTTGCTCAAAGCAATTTTCAATAGTGTTTTAGCACTTTCCTCCAGATGTCTATTGAAGAAGTTTGGTATTTTGTGCATCACAACAATGCAATGCTTTCGTCCTGAACATTACGATTTAGCACTACCTCGCACTCAACTTATCAACAATACCAATCACTGCCTCACGACTCAGTTTAGCTTGTCCGAGAGCTAAAACATCAAGTGTTGCATGAGCCAAAGCAAGAGGAATTTGACAAAAATTTCTAGCTGGACCTTTGGGAAGATCGTTAGTATAGGCATCAGCTAAAGAAAGATTTATACGGGCATACCTTTGCATAGTTTCTGAACTCCATCCCTGAGGAAAGAAATCCACGTGACGTGTCAAATCATCAGTTCGATTACGTAGAATGTTAACTGCCTGTAAGCCTCGACCAAAACCAATTGCCTGGTGACGATTTGTTTGGGTTCCATCATACCAAGCCCACAAATCAGAAAGTAATAATCCTACAGAACCAGCAACGCTGAAAGTATAGCCATTCAAATCACCCTCTGTACGAATCTTCCAACCGCACTCAACCCAGTAAGCCATTCTATCTGCCATTGCTGAAGTTGCTTCCCAAATTCGAGGTGCAATGGTTTCTGGTGCTAGAATTGCCCATTCACCAATACGAGTTGTTACCTCTGGAAGTGTTTCGTATTTACTTAAAACTGCAAGAAGTTCATCAGTAGTAGAACTAGCAGTATAGCTGTCGCCCATTGTTTGTAGGTTTAAGCTAATTGTTCTTAACAGCGCTGCTTTGGTAGACTTACCAAGTTGAGGATGATCTTCAATTTCATCAATTGCACGCATGCATAAGTAGGCAGAAGCGACAGCTTCTTGAAGGTCTTTGGGGAGAGTACTAATTGGAATATAAAAAGTCCGACTAGTCTCTTTGAGAATCTCTAAGCTACCTTTATAGGTCATCTTTACCAATCCATATTCGATATGGGGCAAATTTGAACAAGTTTTTTGGATGTGACTGAAATTTCAAGATATTATACCACTGTTATTTTGGATTTTATCCAGAATGTTGAATTTTGATACAAAATTTTACAAATTTAACGTAAGTTGCTAGTTACCGCTGTGGAATAGAAACGATAAAAATGCGCAACCTTATGCCAGTTAACTGGTTAAAAAAGCTATAGCGCTGGTTCAGGTGGAATAGGGAATAGCGCTATAGCTTTTTTAGATTAATCCACCCTGCGCGCCTCCTAGGGCGAGTAAATCCCCCTTGGGAGCATGTCACAAATGCCTAACATTTGTACGCTTATCTGGGTAATGGGTAATAGGTAATGGGTAATAGGTAATGGGTAATAGGTAATAGGGGGAGCATGTCAGAAATGCCGAATATTTTTACCATTACTATAGCCCCCGGGTAAAAGCCAAGCTCTAATGGTACATAGTTGATCTGTTCTGCAACTAAGACCGGCTCAATAACAGAATTTTTGGTGTTTTGTCAAGTAGTTCATTTGTTCGGCAAATTTGACCTGCTCCCATCCCCCTTGGGTCGCACCGCTATGTTTACATCTAAAATCAAAATGCTACATAGCATTTCCAAATAGAACATGAAACCAAATTTTGATTGCTCATAACATCAAAAAATACTTGTATTTCTTTCCTACTGATCCGAAGTTACCTTTATCCATCAATCGTAATTTCACATATCGTTTAAAAACGCTATAGATAATATCTCTTCAGGTTGACTGGGTTGTCAAAAAGCCCACCTACTTCATGCTTGATACTTTATCCTTGATACTTCATGCTTGATACTTCATCTTTTATTCTTTTATATAATGCCCAGAAGATACTTTGTGCTCTCTTACCAAAGTAAGACTAACCCATTGCCCTTTATCGTTAAAAGAGCGAATCAGCCGCTGACGTTGGTTAGTTTGCCACAACCAACCTACTTCTAGGAAGAAAGAATGACCTGGCTTAACCGTTATTGGACAAGTAGATGATGCCCCATCGGGCAATAATAAAACTTGAGTAGAAACAGCACCCTTCTCTTGGTGCGCGTTCCCTAGGTCGGGAAACCCGACCGGGGTCGCACCGCCGTCAAAATACAGAATTGACCCATCAATCTTAGCGCTAGAGGTGATGGTACGTAATGATTCTCCTGTGCCAAATGTGAGTTGTTGTACTAAGCGGTTACTTTCATGATGCTGAAGTTTAAGGTGAGTAGGATAGATGTTAGGCGATCGCAAATCAGAATAAAGGGTTACTGCCTCTCCACGCCACTCTCCGAGCAACTGTTCCAAGGTTAATGGTGGACGTTCTGGTGTATCCGTACCCGCCAGTTTTTCTCGAATTAAGGTCAACTGCTTCAGCTGACTCTGCCTGTTATACAGTTGGACCATCCGCAGACGACGGTTACCCTCAATCAAGCCAAATTCTGCCCCAAATTCGGAATAAGGACCCCACTGTAGTGCGCCTTGGGAAAATGCACCAGTGTCAAAGAACATAAGATAGCGATCTACATGGGTGTATTCCAGAACTCGGTTGAATATAGCTTGTTCAGGTGGCAGATAGCGAAGAGTCAAACGAATTTTGTGGTTATCGTCGAGTCCTTCTATAGTGAGCACAGAGGGAATATCTTTTAACTGTTGCCCTTTTGGTGAGAATGTGGTAAAGGAACCATGCCAACTCCCTTGATTTTGCAAAAAACATTCCCATTGCGATCGCATAAGTAGTCCTTAGTGATTAGCTCTTAGTCATTAGTATCATTAGTTGTTAGTCGTGGGTCATGAGTCTGTCTACCAACCTCCATTCCATCATTGCTCTGTTGGTCTAACCACTTGCCATGACACTAACCACTGACAAAATACCAGAATTAGACCAAATTTTGGTAACCTCATTTTCCGATAGCGATGCTTTCGAGACTAACAGCTAAGCAGCTACCGAGCAAACCCACTGAACCCCCGAGAATCAACAGCAGTAAGGGTAACACCACAATTTTAAGTGGGTCAGGTGGCACCACTGTAGCGATAAATTCGATAAAATCAGGTCCAGTCGCGAGCAGATTAGTCAGAAATTGCCGCAGACCGATCAACAAAACCCAGGCTAGGGCTGCCCCAGCTACACCAAAAGTAATTCCTTGCAACATGAATGGCAGATAAATCCAGGATCTGGTTGCCCCAACTAGCTGCATAATCTCAATTTCCTGGCGTCTTGCGATCACAATCAGGCGCATTGTGGTGGTAACAACTGCCACTGCCGTCAGACTGAGAATGGTAGTAATGATCAGACTCACCCAGCCTAAACCATGATGAAGCTGTCGCATTTGTTTGAGAGTCTGATCCATATACTGCACCTGATCTATTCCTGGCAACTGTGACAACTGCTGGGCAAGAATTAGCACATCCTTTGGTTTGCTTACCTTTACCTTCAGTTCATCCACTAGGGGATTCCCTTCCAACTGTTCCGTAGCAGCAGCAATGTCCGAAATTCCCAGTTCCTCAACCAAGGATGCCCAAGCTTTTTCTTTGGAAATAGTTTGAACCGCCATCACCTTGGGCAATTTCTCAACTGCTGGTAAGACCATTTCTGCCTCAGCCCCTGGTTCGAGATAAACAGCCACTTCTAGTTGACTCCCCAACTGATTGAGTAGCCCACCTAACTGCCAGGAGGCTTGCCAGCTTATACCAAACAGAAACAATAGGACAGTGACTGTGCTAACTGCCGCCCAGTTGCTCCAGCCGCCACGTTGTAGACCTAAGAAAGTTTCCCGCAGCAGGTAGTCCAGTTGAGTGAGAAATTTAAACATCCGTCCCTGACTTGGTGTTACTGTTGGGTTCTAACCGATAGAGCTGCTAGTTTCCAGGAAAATCAAAAGCTGTAAAAGAATTTTGGGATAGCAATAAATCACAAGAAACGTACGATTCTGAAATAATTCCCACCTATGGGCGACCAGGGATAATCAATGAAATCATTGGGGCGCAGTCCCCATCCCCTCTCTTGGTGCGCGTTCCCTTGAGGAGGTTCAGGCAGCGCCTTGTCGCACCGCAGCGCGAAGGCTCTTGGGGCGTGGGGCATGATAAACTAAGAAAGCGAGGCAAGACTATAATAATAGACCAACTTAGGCACTCTGTCTTAGGCACTCTGTTGAAGAATGTGTATGTTGAGTGTTCTAATCCTTTAGCAGCTAAGCGTCTAACCCTAAGCATACCCTGACTCACAAGTCGATAACCCCATGACTGCTGAACTTATCGTTGAAAAGAAAAAATTAGAGAATCCACCATTAACAATTCATTATCTAGGCGATCGCGTCCTGCGTCAGCCTGCTAAGCGGGTTGCTAAAGTAGACCAGAACATCCGGAAATTAGCTGAGCAAATGCTGCAAACCATGTACAGTGCAGATGGTATCGGTTTGGCAGCCCCTCAGGTCGGGATTAATAAGCAAATGATTGTGGTTGACTGTGAACCTAATAACCAAGATAACCAACCACTGGTGTTAATTAACCCAGAAATCAAGAGTTTTGGTAGCACCCCGTGTGATGGCCAGGAAGGTTGTTTGAGCATTCCCGGTGTATATTTAGATGTCACCCGTCCAGACGAAATTGAAGTAGCTTACAAGGATCAAAACGGACGCCCTAGAACCTTAAAGGCGAATGGATTACTATCTCGCGTCATTCAGCATGAGATAGACCACCTTAAAGGAGTGATGTTTGTTGATCGGGTGCAAAATGGTCTAGCCTTGACTGAAGAATTGAATAAGCACGGGTTCTCACCCCAAGCGGTGAAACCAATTAAATAACTATACCAATCTGAGTTTATTTGTGAAACCTCTGGTGAGGTGGTGATGGGGTGATGGGAAAGACTATAACGACCTGTTCTTGTTAACTTTTCAATTACGATGGCTATAGTCACAGTAATCTTTCTACTCCCTTAACCTTCTACAACTTACTGAACTGTGACTGCTCTTATAAATTTGATCTGAAGTGCGGTTAATCACTTATAATAGGGTTTATCTAATGGGTATAAATTAAAAATTGGGAATTGTTAATATTGAATTTTAAATTAACTAACACCCAAGCATCATAAATAGTAAAACGGGCTAGATATGACCTATTACTTAGCGGTTAGGTTTAATTGATTGCCCCACAGCTAATTTCAATCTTATGATTTCTGATAATAATATTTCACAAAAAAGCTTATGATGACCCCAAAAAGTGCTCTGTTTTTGATGATTGCCTGTGTTGCTGGGATTGCGGCTGTGGGTTCAATTTTTGAACTTTCCTATGGTGACCCCGAGTTAGGGAATTTGGTGACTGGAATTATCCTCGCTGCTAGTATTCCTATCGGTGGTCTCTCTTTCTACCTAGCGGTGCTTGATGCCAGAGCGAATATAAAGGGCTAAGGACATTATTAAAATATAGTAGTGCAATTCGTTTGGTGGTGCAATTCCTTTGCTAGAAACCATTGAAAACGGTGGATGATTAGGATCCAAGGATATACAAAAACGTTGGACAACTGATTACTATGCTGGTGATGTTAATGCAGCCAAAGTAATCCAAAGCCTCTGCTAAGGGGACTGTTGGGCATTTGGGAAGTATGCGAGCGATGCAGCGCGGTCTTGGGGAAAACCCCCACTCGCGCTCTCCATCAAGACAGGAGGGTCGATGTTTCTTCTATCTGTGTTGATCGAGAGATCTGCAAACCAAAGAAACGTTCTTGAAACTAGAATCCCCTGCCGGATTAGCATGGGGAGTATGAATAACCAATAACGACCAAAGTAGCAATGACTGGTCAAGTTTACAGTGGATTTCTGCGCCAGCTTTCCACTAGCGATAACAAAGAGATACTCGCCCTACTACCCCTTTCTGAATTAGAGGATAACGTCATTGGACGTGACCCTAACTGTAAAATTTCCTTAGATCCCTATCGCTACGTCAGCGTATCGCGCCGTCATGCGGTAATTAGCCCTCTGACCCCTCTAAAAAATGGCTGTCCCCGCTGGGAAATTTGTGACCTTGATAGTGTGAATGGTACCTATGTGAATGGCGAATATTTGCAGGGTTGTCAGCAATTGCACTCCGGGGATCGGATTGAGTTGGGTCACGATGGTCCAAAATTCATCTTTGAGTGCGAGGTAACGACATCCCTTAATTTACCATCTATCCCATCCCAAACTATTGCCATAGAAAAACCCCTAAAACCGATTAGCAAGATACCAAAGCCTCAGACCGATTATGTCACCTTTACCCAACTGTTTCCCATCTTTTCAACAGGACGGGATTTAAATCAAAAAGCTTTTTTGGCTCCTGGTATCGTGACTGTACTCTTTGTGGTATCAATGTTTGCTGCAGTTGGTCAACCAGTAGTTTTTAATCTTTTGCTAGCTGCCTACTTGGCAGGATTAGCCTATTACTTTGTTTACCAACTTTGTGGCAAACCTAAACCTTGGTGGGTTCTGCTGGGTAGTACTCTATCCACCAGTTTAATTTTGGTCAGCCCGCTGCTGCCCCTATTTATCAAAATTTTTCGGGGAATTTTACCTGGCGACATACCACAACTAGGTGAAGTTGTCAACTTGACTACTTTATTCATCCGGATGTTTTTTGGTGCTGGGTTAATGGAAGAGTTGCTCAAGGCTATACCTATGCTGGGACTATATGCTTTGGGACATTTCCTGCGTACCCCTTGGCGAGAAAGAATTGGTGTCTGGGAACCCCTCGATGGAATTTTATTGGGGACAGCATCGGGGGTGGGATTTACCTTGGTAGAAACCTTAGGGCAATATGTGCCGAATATTATAGAGGGTGTGATACTGCCAACTACTGAATTGGAGGGTGACCTGTTAGGATTGCAGTTGCTGATTCCTCGGGTTCTTGGCTCAGTGGCAGGACACATGGCTTATAGTGGATACTTCGGGTATTTTGTTGGGTTAAGCGTCCTCAAACCCCGTAAGCGTTGGCAGATCAT
>NZ_JAAHGN010000198.1:0-8985 GCF_010672485.1 Moorena sp. SIO2C4
TCTTGCGCAAAGGGATGATATTGGTTTGTTGACCCGATAACACCTCTTCAATCACTTCACTGGTGCTTGAGGTAGGATTGGTATCGCTGATATTGACCGATAAATCAAACACCAGCACTGATTTATCTTGAACCTGTGGCCCTGTATCTTTGGATGCTACTGCAATCAGTAGAAACAGGAATCCACTAGTAGCTAAACTAAAAAATAGAATTAAACCGGCAATACTTCCTACTAGGCTGGCAAAAGTTTGTTGGAGAAATTGACGCATTTGGTAAAGGATTAAGGATTAAGGATTAAGGATTAAGGATTAAGCATAAAGGATTAAGGATTAAGGATTAAGCATAAAGGATTAAGGATTAAGGATTAAGGATTAAGGATTAAGCATAAAGGATTAAGGATTAAGGGCGATTCCCGATTCCCGATTCCCGATTCCCGATTCCCTATTCCCTATTCCCTATTCCCTATTCCCTACTCCCGATTCCCGATTCCCGATTCCCTATTCCCTATTATTACTATCCTAACTTTTTCAAAGTGTCGGATTCCTTGAGATCAGACAAAGTAGCATTACCGGTGCAGAATAGAGCGGTAGTGATTTCTGCCATCAACAGTTGCACTAAGGCATCAACGGCATCTACTGACTCAGCTGCTGCTTGCAGGAATGGTAATGCTAGACCAGCAATATCGGCTCCTAATGCGATCGCTTTTGTGACATCCAAACCATTGCGCAATCCCCCAGATGCAATTAGGGGAATGTCGGGGGCAATGGCTCGAATACTGGTAATGCACTCAGCGGTTGGTAAACCCCAGTCACCAAAGGTCTGTCCTAACCGACGCTGATGAGCGGTTAATCCTCGCTCACTTTCTACCTTTGCCCAAGAGGTGCCCCCCGCACCAGCGACATCAATAGCGGTAACACCAGCCTCCAGCAACCTTTGGGCCATACCGGCTGAGATGCCATTACCCACTTCTTTAGCAATCACTGGTACCGTTAACTTACTGCATAAACCATTAATTTTGTCAAGTAAACCCTTGAAATTAGTATCCCCGTTAGCTTGAATGCACTCCTGCAAGGGATTGATGTGCAAAATCAGCCCATCTGCTGTTAACAGGTCAACCACCTTTTGGCATTCTTCTAGTCCATAACTGTAGTTCAGCTGAACCGCACCGATGTTGGCAAATAGGATAATATCTGGAGCTTGGGAGCGCACCGCAAAGGTATGACCAACCTCGGGTTTTTCCACAGCTACTCGCTGAGAACCAACCCCCATGGCTAGTTTGTAATGTTGGGCAACCTCAGCCAGACGAAAATTAATCGTTTTTGCCTGTTCAGTACCACCAGTCATAGAGGAAATCAACAATGGTGCTCCCAAGGATTTCCCGAGAAATGTGGTAGATATGTCAATCTCACTGCGGTTTAGTTCTGGTAAGCAACAGTGAGTGAAGCGGTACCTTTCAAGTCCATTGGTATTGGCACGAAATTGAACATCTTCATCGAGACAAATCCTGATGTGGTCAGCCTTTCGCTGTTGGGTTTGGGTCATAATAATTTGGAAAATAAGAGCAATCTGATCATGATTCAGGCGCTAATTACTTTAATTAATTCCACTCCATCCCGACCATCATTATCGTTTAGATAAACCTTTACCTGTTCTTCGGCGGATGTGGGGAGTAGCTTGCCGGTAAAATCTGGACTAATCGGCAGTTCCCGATGTCCTCGGTCTACTAGCACTAATAATTTAATCGTTTGGGGTCTACCATACTCAAGCACCGCATTTAGAGCAGCACGAATGGTACGTCCTCTATAAATGACATCATCCACCAACACCACTATCTTACGATCAAGATCGAAGGGAATATCTGTTTTTGCTGGGGTGCGAATGCCAATTCGATCGAGATCATCCCGATAAAAGGTGATATCCAACGCTCCCACTGGCACACTGACCTGCTCTAGGGTTTCAATCTGACGTCCTAGCAACTGAGCTAAAGGAACACCTCTGGTATATATACCAACCAGTGCTAGTTTGGACAAATCACTCACTTGTTCGATCACTTGAGATGCCAAACGATTGACTGTACGGCGCAGTTCTTCAGCTGATAGGATTTCAATGGTTTGAGTAGGCATCCTGGTTAATTAAAAATTTCAGCAGGATACCCTGCCCACACTCCTATAGTTAGGCGGGGACAGGGCTGTCAAGGTTTTGAGATTATACCAGACGTTCAGCGATTACCGTGGAGCAAGAGATGAAAAGGTTCTAGCATCAGCAATTCCATTGGGAAATAAGCCTTTGTCCTGTTGATATCGCTTCAGGGCTGCCTCTGTGGCTGGTCCAAATACGCCATCTTTTAATCCTTTATAGTAGCCTAGGTAAATCAAGCGATTCTGAAGGCTATTCACTCTTGTGCCACGACTACCTCGTTTTAATGGAGTAATGATGGCAGCAGCAACAGCAATACCAGAATTGCCCCGTAGTGCTGATAAGGTACGAGAGTCAGCAATGCCATTTGCTGGCAGTTCCCGAGAAAGCTGATAATCTTTGACTGCGGTCTCAGTTAGTTTACCATAGTATCCTGTGACTGGCCCTTTGTAGAATCCCAACTGTGCAAGGCGATTTTGCAGTTTTGTCACCGATTCGCCATTGCTGCCTGGTCGCAACTCAGTGACGTTGGTAAGATTATCCTTATCATTAGGATTTTTGGCTAGGTCTGACAATGTACGAGAGTCAGCAATACCAGTGACTGGTAGTCCCCTCAATCGCTGAAATTTTACGACCCCTGCCTCAGTCAAACGACCGTAGAATCCAGTTACTGGACCGTTGTAGACTTTCAACTCCCTCATGCGCTGTTGCAGTTTGGTCACAGCAGTTCCTCTGTTACCTCGCCGTAACTGAGTGGCGTTCTTGATCGAACCACCATTGATTACGAACAATGTGTTTGGTCCAGCCACACCATCCACAGGTAATCCCTTGGCTTGCTGAAATTTAATTACCGCTGCTTGGGTGATGCGCCCGTAATAGCCAGTGATCGGACCATTAAAAAATCCCAAGGTTGTCAACTTCTTTTGTAGATCGCTGACTACCGTTCCTCTACTACCGCGTTTGAGCTGTGTGTTTGTTGGTAGACGAATATCAGTACCAGCAGTTTTATATAAGGCTGCTAGGGTTTTTGGTCCAGCCACACCATCTATTGGTAGTCCCTTCTTTTGCTGAAAGATAGCAACATAAGACTGGGTTAACATGTCATAGTTGCCAGTAATCCGACCTTTATAAAAGCCAGCCGCTGCCAACTCTTTCTGAAGAGAAGTCACCTGTGATCCACGGCTGCCTTTTTGAAGCACTTTAGCACTGGCATTAGCAGCGGTACTGAGGATGGTTAGGGCAATTGCGATCGCACTAATCTTGATCCAAGCTGAACTAGGAATAGTGGGACTGTTTAGCCCATCCAACCATCGAATTAAACCATTATCATCTTGCCACTGAAAATTATCCGCGTCTTCATAGGACTCGGCAAGATTAACGCAGACTAAGCTTTCCATCGCTTTCCTACCAAATTTTTTTTTATGATAGCCAGTTATCTAGCAATATTTGTATTGTGTTCATAACACTACCATCTTAATAGACATCACTCTTGCCCAAGTCATCCCCAGTTGCCTTCATCGGTCATAACTGCTGATCCGATCATCCCTTTACCCGATCACCCCTTGAGATGATCACTCCTTCACCAATTCCCAGGTAATATCTTTGATCCCAACAATGATCAATCTTTAAGGAGCAATCTTTTAGCAATTTTTCCGGATGTAGTCAATTTCATCCTGGATTTAAGAGTTATAACGGATGTGGTAAAGGTAAATATCCAGGAGAATTACCTTCAAAAGGTAAATCTCCTGGATATTTCCCCCAGCAGTAAGCTGGGGGTTTTTATTGTAATCGCGTCGCACAGTGATCGGATCGCCTCAGAAGTTTTAAACAAGGAATAGGTAAAAAGTAGTTTTCGAGGCTTAAGAGTATTATTAACTACATTTTTTAGCCTGGTCTTGATGCAGGCGTGAGCGACTGCATCAAGACCGGAAGAGAAAAGCCAAGTTTGACAAAGCTTTTAGGAATTTATCCCTCACCATTATTTGTAAATACCCGCGCGCTTATTGCTATAGAGCAACCCAATTCTCTAGATTAATTCCAAAGGGGATGACCATGCCTAATTGTTGTTGGCCCATCCTCAAGTCTGTTATTTTGAGTCTCTTCGGTTTTTTGAGCCCAACCATGAAATCTTTCCGGAGCTAGTCAATTTCCTGCTGGATTTAAGAGTTATAACGGATGTGATCAAAGTAAATCTACTCGATAATTACCCTAAAAAGGTAAATCTCCTGGATATTGCCCCCAGCTGACTGCTGGGGGTTTTTATTGTGATCGCGTCGCACAGTGATGCGATCGCGGATCATAACTGTGCCAAAACCGCCTCTGAGCAACCTGACTCTCTAGATTAATTCCAAAGGGGATGACCATGCCTAATTTTTGTTTGCCAATCCTCAAATCATATATTCTGAGTTTCTTCGGTTTTTTGAGCCCAACCATGACCAATCTTTCCGGATGTAGTCAATTTCGGGCTGGATTTAAGAGTTATAACGGATGTGATCAAAGTAAATCTCCTGGATAATTGCCCCCAGCTGACTGCTGGGGTTTTTTTTGTGATCGGCGCTCCACAGTGATGCGATCGCTGATCATCACTGTGCCAAAACCCCCTCGCTTATGAACCTAAGGATACAAGCCCCTGAATTCATTTATGGAAAAAGACTATTTGAATTGGAGCGAAGCGATGTTTCAATGCCTCGAATTAATTCCTGGGGTATTTTTGAATTTTGAATTGATAATTTTGAATTGGAGCGAAGCGAGTGACCATGCGTAATTTTTGTTTGCCAATCGTCAAGTCTGTTATTCTGAGTTTCTTAGGTTTTTTGATCCCATCTACCTATCAACCACCCACTTATGGGAATAATTATGAGCTAAGTAGCACACAACCGACTCTCCAATCAATTGACAACCGAAACTATACTCAAGCTCAAATTGATTATTTTTTAGAAATTGCCTTAGGCTCGGAATACGGCTCCTCCAATCCTACTATCAAAAAATGGGACAAAAATCTGAGGATTAAGGTTATCGGCTTGCCAACCCCTGAAGATTGGCAGACTTTGTCAACCGTTATTGATGAAATAAATACGATTACCCAAGGTTCAATTCAAATAAATTTTGATGATAATAATCCCAATCTCAAGATTTATTTTGTTCCCGAATACGAGTTTCGTCGCTATGAGCCATACTATCGACCGGTCAATTTTGGGTTTGTTCGCACTTGGTGGAATAACCAAGTTATTTATAAGTCAAGAATTATGATTTCTACAACTAGTATTACCCAAAAGGCACGGTCTCACCTAATCCGAGAAGAGCTCACCCAATCTATAGGACTGATGAGGGATTCCTATAAATACAGAAATAGTGTATTTTTCCAAGGCTGGACTGATACGACCGAATATGCTGAGATTGATCAAGCTGTCATAGAAATGCTATATAGACCAGAAATTCGTCCCGGAATGACTAAAGCAGAAGTGATCAATGTTCTCAATAGCCTCCGGTTTGAGAGGTAATTATACTTGTAAGGTGCGTTAATAACGCACCTTACAAGTAGAGTTACTGGGTAGGTTCTGTGGTATCAAGATTAAGATTAAAAGAATTTAGAGGTAGTGTAAGGACCATAGACCCAATTGCCGCTGCTCAGCTGTAGCCAATTCCCATTTTTAGCAACCACAGGTTTGAGTACAGAGCCACTGCTTACACAGGTAACAGCCTGACCAGTACCAGGACCAGGGAGTGCTTTTAAACAGCCACCATTGGGAGTCTTGACTTTGATTCCTGATTCCAAAGTCGGACTACCGCCACCCCCTTCACTACTTTCATCAAATAATTTAGAGGTAGTGTAAGGACCATAAACCCAATTGCCACTGCTGAGCTGCAACCAATTCCCATTTGTAGCAACCACAGGTTTGAGTGCAGATCCACTGCGGACACAAGCAACAAGCTGACCAGTGCCAGGACCAGTGAGTGCTTTCAAACACCCACCATTGGGAGTCTTGACTTTGATTCCTGATTCCAAAATCGGACTACCGCCACCCCCTTGATCACTGCCATTAAAGTATCGAGAGGTAGTGTAAGGACCATAAACCCAATTGCCACTGCTGAGCTGCAACCAATTCCCATTTGTAGCAACCACAGGTTTGAGTACAGCTCCATTGCTAACACAGACAACAGCTGCGGAAGTATCGCTAGGACCTTTGCGTGCAGTCAAGCAACCACCACTTGTCTTGACTTTGATCCCTGTTTCCAAAGCCGCAAACACTGGAGCCGTTACACTCAGACTCGCTAACCAGACCGCACATCCTACCAAACCGAGCCAAGCAGTGTTGGGAATTTTAAACCAGTTGAGGTTGAGTTCTCTTAGATCTAGATCACAATCAATACCTACTGCTTCTTCATAGGATTCATAGGAATGAGTGTAAGCAAGTACTTCCACGTTTTTCTCCTTTTTTAAGTTTTATTAAGTTTTGAGGCAATTATGATCACAATTCCCCCTAAAGTTGGGGGAAAACTGATGGCTTTGCTATCAGCTGGAAGACCCAAGGGTAATCAGTAATCGGTAATCGGTAATCGGTAACTGACCCAACTATACTTGATGTCATTCTTTTGTTCAGCAACGCCAAATAGATGGCTGGAAAAAGGTTATAATACAATTTCCTACCATAGGGGAAAATTTAAGCAAAAAAAAATAATTGCCTGATTAAACGATCAGGTTGTGTAAAGCGATCGCATATTGGACTAGACAAAAAACCAACCCTATCCCCAGCCAAATTAAAAAGCAATAACGTGTCAGCTCTAAGGCTTGGTCAATTTTGCCTGGTGTGATCTCGTAGGTAGGTTTCCCTAATAAGGGTTTTTGCTTGACAACACCACTGTAAAAATTAGTCCCCCCCAGCTGAACCTCCAAAATCACAGCAAAAGCCGATTCACTCCAGCCAGAGTTAGGACTGGGATCAGCAATAGCATCACGGCGACACAGATGCCAGACCTGCTGAGGTTTTCCAGACATCAAGGCTAGGGTCAATACGGTTAA
The DNA here is from genome assembly GCF_010672485.1 of Moorena sp. SIO2C4. Classification (NCBI taxonomy): domain Bacteria; kingdom Bacillati; phylum Cyanobacteriota; class Cyanophyceae; order Coleofasciculales; family Coleofasciculaceae; genus Moorena; species Moorena sp. SIO2C4. The sequence goes on from NZ_JAAHGN010000198.1 coordinate 7,156, forward strand.
TCGACAGGGTATCCAGGTTAGTAAATCTTCAAATTTAGCACTAAACCAACCTAAATTCGTGTAAGGCTCTCGCCGGTAACCGACCATCGAATCTAAAGTACTGGCAGCTTTATAAGCTAAGGCAAGAGGAACACTACCAACCCCAGGAATCAACGCTCCAACAATGGCATAAAACAGAGGGGCTGTGACCCCATCGGTAGTGTTTTCCGCCACCGTTTCTAGGACAGCTCGTAGGATTTCCGACTCACAAAGATTTTCTGTATCACGACCAACATATTGACTTAATCGAGAACGGGCTAATTTTAATTCTCCAGCAGTTAAAGGCTGTAATACATCCATTGCTGCTGCTCGAAGAGAGCGACCCGCAAAACAACTGGCTAGCAAGATAGTTCCTATGCCTATACCCAAAAAGGGATTGAGCCAGATTCCTAGGAGGACAATAAACCATCCAGCTACTCCACTCCCAATAATTAGTCCAATACCCAACCCAATTCCTGCTAAGCGTCGTTGCCAAGGCTGCTGCCAGAGGTGAATTGCTAACTGAGTGAAGTGAGAGATTACCCAGCCCATAACCTGCACTGGATGGACCCAACCCCAAGGATCACCGATCAGATAATCCAGACTAGCCGCCAGCAGCAAAATGACACCATTAGTATGGTTATTACCCAGGATTTGAACCACTACTTTCTAATTTTATCGACATTCTCTTCCCAGTTAGCCCCATCGAAAGGGACAATGCTAAATTGAGATAGAACATCACCGTCAAGGCAACGTAGGTTGACAGAAATCCCATTGGGATGAGAACGGGGTCGATAGAAAGGATGAATCCCACAGATTTGGCAGAATGTGTGCTTCGCTGTGTGAGTGTTGAAGGTATAACTAGTCAACACTTGATATCCCTTAAGTAAGCTAAATTGCTCAGGGGAGACAATCAGGTGTAAGATGCCCTTTTTTTTACACATCGAACAATTGCAATCAATTGCCTCATGCTTGTTGACAATTACCCGGAAGCGGACAGCGCCACAATGACAGCCTCCCTCATAAGTAATCGGTTCGTTACTCTTTTTCATGCTGACGAAAAATTGATTCAAACAACGAAACTGGTTTCTTCTCCCATAGCGGCTTGCCAACTACGGGCATCATAATAAAGATCGGCAAGAGTTATAGTGTACAATGCTTCTTTAAGCTTTTGATGCAAACGATGCCAAAGTGTAAATGTAACCCAGTCTTCGGCTTGACCAGCGTCTGGGGTATGGTGGGGTAGTGGTTCGATGGTTTCACCCACTGCTTCTAGGATTTTGCCGAGGGAAATTTGTGTGGGTTCATGGGCTAATTGATAGCCTCCTTGAGCTCCACGAACTGACTTGACTAAGCCAGCACGGCGCATCTCAATCAGTAGTTTTTCTAGATATGGAGCTGGTAGACCTTGCCGTTTAGCGATCGCTCTAACCGATGTCGGTCCATACCCTGGTCTTAGGCTCAGATCTAGTAGTGCCTTAACACTGTAGTGTCCACGAGTGGTGAGCTTCATAATAAAATAGCAATCCAATCGGAAAGTGGACGTGGGAGTTAACGGGACAATTTCTTTGAAAGACTAAAGTCGGAGTAAGCATTCAGCGGTCAGCTAATGCGCTACGCGCACGCGTGCGCGTTCAGCTATCAGCTATTAGCATTAAGCTAAGGTGCTTTTGAATAGGCGTTGCAGCACCGCCAAAGGGGGTTCTCCCCATGAGCAACTGCATCAATAAAACAGGTAACCATGTGTTAAATCTGAGTTACATCTGCTGACGGCTGACGGCTGACCGCTGATAGCTGAATGCTTACAAGTCG
>NZ_JAAHGN010000199.1:0-8978 GCF_010672485.1 Moorena sp. SIO2C4
TATCATCCTTTGATGATGTTGTGATCCAAAATCACTAAACCATAAGTATTCCATTCCCGATTCCCAATTCCCGATTCCCGATTCCCAATTCCCGATTCCCAATTCCCGATTCCCAATTCTAAATTCCCAATTCTAAATTCTAAATTCTTAATTTCCTAAAAAAATAGCCGTAGAAATACTATCCACGGCTATGTCAATCACATATGTCAGAAGTTTACGAAACCCTTGGCCAAAGGGGGGAAACCCCCCCCATAATTTTAAGGTGTTATGGCAACAACCAATACTTGGTCATGGTAGTCATTAATTAAACTAAGCCAATAGGTCACCCTATTAACTCGTCTTCAAAACCGTACGTGACACTTTCGCATCATACGGCTCCTCATTATAGGAACACACTGAGATTGGTACCTCTAGAACGGATTCTCATCTAACTGTTTCGAGTTGACTTTGTTTCCGTGCTTAAAATCGTGACAATGAAGGTGTAGTAATTCCAGATTTTCATCCTTGTTACTTCCATCCAGTGCGCGCGGTATTATATGGTGCGTTTCCAACAAATCTCCATCCCTGTTCGCGAAGCGTCGGCTACGCCGAAGGTGAGACCACAATGAGCACATTTCCGGAAACGAAACCTTAGATAGTGGAGCCTTACTACAAAAGACTTCAACCTTTTACGCATAACCTACCAACTATAAAGGCTCCACTATCTTACGGTAACTTCAAACCCTTTTTGTCTTTTCAAAAGTTTTACCTTTCTACTGGTTGCTTCAGGGTGTTTACTCAGTCTGGTGCTCCAGTAAATTAGGTCTCCATCATATGGGCTTTTAGTGTCTTTGACCTTTTTATACCGTAGGATTTTGGTCGAGGCATGTAAGGGCAGGTAGTTTTCCTTCCCGGTCATGAACATCCAATTGTCCTTTCCGATGGTTCCCCAATATTTCTTGATTACCCAGGTTATTGATTTCTTGGGGTGTCTCCTTTTTCCCCATCTCCGAAGTTTTTTCCATAGCAGGTGTCCCAAGGTGCTGTTCGCGTAGCGTGGCCATAGGCCAAGGTTTTTTTACTACAGACTGAACTGTAGTAGTTACACCATCCTCGTATCATGGGTTTCAGTTGGCGTATTAATGCCTCCTGTGGGGCAGCTCTGTATTTATCTATGACTTTTGAGAGTTGCCTATAATGCTCTAGAACTTTTTCTTTTGACGGTTTGATGATGGTTTTAAACCCTTGTTTGGACTGGTTTTTACCTACTTTGTATTGACGAATATTGAATCCTAGGAAGTCAAATCCGTCAAAAGTGTGAGTAATCTTGGTCTTTTTTGGTTTTAATCCCAAACCCATGTCATTCAACCATTTGCTGATAATTTTTTGACATTCTTCTACCACGGTTTGGTCTTGGTGCATGATCACAAAATCATCCGCGTATCGGATTAGACTTAATGCTCTCCTATTCTTGGATTTATTTCCTTTCATAGTTTCTGCGAATTGTTTAATCCGTTCCTCCATTCCGTGAAGGGCTATGTTGGCCAAAAGAGGAGATATGACTCCACCTTGTGGGGTGCCCTTTTCTGTAGTAGAGAATATCCCTTTATCCATGACACCGGCTTTTAACCAAGACTTGATTAAGCGTCTGATGGATGGGTAAGTATTTAACTTACTCAGAAGTGCATCATGGTTGATTTTATCGAAACATTTGGCAATATCCGCATCTAGTACCCATTTGGGTTTTCTGCTGATATTGTTAAATGTTGCTTCAATGGCATCGTGACATGAGCGTCCTGGTCTGAATCCGTATGAATTGGGTTCAAAACGCGCTTCCCATTCCGGTTCTAATGCCTGTTTGGTTAGCGCCTGCAATGCGCGGTCGTACATGGTAGGGATTCCTAATGGGCGTTTTTCCTTTCTTCCAGGTTTGGGAATCCAGACCCGACGAGTAGGTTGTGCCTTTTTGGAGATTTTGAGTGAGTCTACTAAGGCGAGGCGTCTTCTTTGGTTAAGATGTTTGACCCCGTCTATTCCGGCAGTCTTTTTGCCCTTGTTCTCCTGTGTAACCCTACGCACCGCAATCATTTTTGCACTCCAGGATTTCATCAGAGTTTTTTGCAGCTTTCTTATCGCGCGGACATCACCACGTTCAGAGGCTCGAAATATTCGCTTTTGCAACTTAAATAGAGTCTTTTCTAACTTTCGCCAGTTGACTTTATTCCATTCCACCGTCTGGAAGCCCAGGGTTTTAGACATATCTATTGGTACTTACAACTATTTCTTTTCCTACAACGTGAGTCCGTCAGCGTATCCTAGGCATTACCCTAGGCGTTGGCTTCTGACTCAATCTTCCCCCGGTGCGACATACGGCTAACTACCTACTCAGAATATTCGACCTTTCAACAGAGTACATATCGGGGTTAATTCGTTCCTGATAACCATTCTATGGACTTTTAGGGCGGTACTTTTCACCGGGAATATTATGGGAAATCATTAATTGAGGGAAGAACCAATTAATCCTGTTCCATTGACTTTTGTCTGTGGCGTGTCAATCCATTTCGCCACGTCGTTCTAACGATGATTCAGACGTACCTTTCTCTCGTACCCATGAGTCCTCTGCCTGTTACTAACTTCCCCTGGATTGGTTCCGCTTCACTGTTCGACCCTTGCATTAATCCGTAAGTTCGTTATTTCTTATGAATCAGGGTAGGGCTGTCACTCGGATTTCACGAGGGATGGATTTTCACCATCATGGTTATCAAGTTGTCAAGGTTCAGTTTCCCGATACCAAGCGGCTAATCCCCCAAAACCCTTGTAGGGCAAGGTTTATAGTCAACGAATCGCACCTTCACCTGGAATATCGGTCGGCTCTAGAGGGGTCCACTCCGCAATCTCGGCATAGCCTAGGGAATAAAACATTTGCATACTATAAATTACTGATTCACGAGGACCTTTGAGAGTGTGCTGAGTAGGTTGTTTCTTGAAGTTGCGAGTAAATTTTTCTGACATTGTGAAAAAGTTCAGCTTGGTTTATATTTATTATTGTAATGATTATATTTTTAGTTGTCAAGGGTTTTTAATTTTTTTTTTAGGGTTAATAAAAAAAAGTTATTTGACCGATAATAGGCTAGATAATTTTATTTTTTAATATCATTTTTTTTGGTATAATTTTAATTATGCAGCAAGTTCCAGACCCAGTGGTGCGTTACGGGGCGGACTATACCAACCCTGGCTACGAGGCCAAAAATAAGGGCAAGTCCGCCCCTAACGCACCCTACGCACTCCCGACTCCCGACTCCCGATTCCCTGTTCCTTATTTAATGTTAAAATTATGTCCAACAATCCTAACTATGATGCTCTTAAGGCAGCAATGAAATCTTTGCACGACCAGACAGTATTTCCTGTGGCTGGTAAAGATTTCCGTCATATTGGATCGACGTTTATGTGTCGTACAGAAATCGATTCTGTCTCCTCAGACTTTCACCGTGGTATTGATATTGGAGAAATGGATGGTCAGGCTGGTGATGATGATATTATTGCTGCCTATGACGGGGTTTTTTGGGGATACCGGGAATACTCTGGTGCTGGTTTTACGGTGATGCTCAGTCATCAGTTTCCGACACCGTTTACTTACCATGGCAAAACAGTCAAGTATTTTTATACGTGGTATTGTCATCTCGACAAAGACAGCAGTTTGCCGATTGTTAGTGATTGGAAACAAGGAAAACATGGAGAAGCGATTAGTGCTGGTCAGTTAATCGGCAAAATGGGAAAAAGTGGAGAAACTAATGTGGTTCATTTGCATTTTGAGATTAGGATAGGTACTAATAATTCTTTAGAATATCAATTAGCAAATCCTAAGGTGACTCAATGGGGGTTCGATCCACATATTCACCCAATGCTACTCTACCAACCCCACGCTCCAGCTGCTTCACCATCGTTAACTCAGGTTGGTAGCTGTGTACCAGGAAATCCTGTGGTGCTGGAATATGCAATACACCGGGAGCAACCTCTGCTTAATCGAGTTGAAATTAAGATTATTGATCGTAGTACGGAAATGGCGGTTAAATCTCACGTTGTTGATTTAACTCTCCGGGAGGGAATGGATCCAACGAAAACCAAAAAATTGGATAACCTTGACCGGGATAAAACTCATTTTGAGTGTATTCCCTTTGGGTATCATCCAACAGTAAGTGAGTATAAGACGAAAATAATTATACCTGCTGAGTATATCGATAGTTACTTTGATTCTAATTATCAACTGAAGATTGAGGTATCTGATATTTGGGATTATAAAGTGGGTGAAATTTTGTCTCTTAGTGTTTAGGGAGCGGTGCGACCCGTGGCGAATTTAATTCGCCTACGGAAAGCGCACCGTAGGGAGTAGGGACTTCGGAGCAGTGTCAAGATATCCGAGGAGTGTTTGGTGTTACGATAAATTAAGATTGATTGTCATGATTTATTGATAAATGCTATAAATTATTAAATCTTGCTTCTTGCCTCTTGCCTCTTGGCTTTCCCTAAGAGATTCCGTTCACAACTCAAATAGAAATAGTATATTGACTGACCTGTCACTCCCATGAACGAAGAACGCCTCCAAGCCTATCGAAAGTTGATTGACCAACTACTCGCGGAGTCTAATGATCAAGAAGTCTCTCATATTTTGAATAGCTACCGGGATTTGGTTGATACGGGATTGCAGCAGACAATGCTGGCAGTGGCGGAAGATTTGCGAATCCAGGGCGATTTAGATAAGTCTAATTTTTTAATGAATATTGTAGGGGAGTTGATGGGGGTGCATCGCCACACATCTGATGCTCAACTCAACTTTCTCAGGCAGGTTCTGCAAGCAACTGAATACAGTAGTGTTGACCCGCAGGTAGTTTACCCATTACTGGCAGCAAATACAGACAAACTTAATGATAAGTTAGCAGAAAAATTGCGGGTTTGGGGAACAACTAGGCTGGCGGAAGCGGAAGCAGATGAAGCAAAAAATGTAGGATCAGTTATTGGAAATTTTAGCAGTATAATTCAGCAATTTCCTTTGGGGGACAAAGCCAGCAATATAGAAATTGCCATCACTGGCTATGAAATCGCACTAACTGTTTTCACCCGTGAAGCATTTCCCGAATATTGGGCAATGGCAAAAACTAATCTTGGTATTGCTTACCGTAACCGAATCAAAGGTCAGAAAGCACAGAATATAGAAGAAGCGATCGCTTGTTACCAACAAGCTCTTAGAGTTTATACCTTTGAGGCATTTCCTATTGATTGGGCAACGACACAAAATCATCTCGGTATTGCTTACGGTGACCGAATCAAATGTGAGAAAGCACAGAATATAGAAGAGGCCATCGCTTGTTACCAACAGGCTCTTAGAGTTTATACCTTTGAAGCATTTCCTATTGATTGGGCATCGACACAATATAATCTCGGTATTGCTTACCGTAACCGAATCAAAGGTGAGAAAGCACAGAATATAGAAGAAGCGATCGCTTGTTACCAAAAGGCTTTTAGAGTTTATACCTTTGAGGCATTTCCCGAAAAATGGGCAAGGACACAAAATAATCTCGGTAATGGTTACCGTAACCAAATCAAAGGTCAGAAAGTACAGAATATAGAAGAAGCGATCGCTTGTTACCAAAAGGCTTTTAGAGTTTATACCTTTGAGGCATTTCCCGAAAAATGGGCAAGGACACAAAATAATCTCGGTAATGGTTACCGTAACCAAATCAAAGGTCAGAAAGTACAGAATATAGAAGAAGCGATCGCTTGTTACCAACAAGCTTTTAGAGTTTATACCTTTGAGGCATTTCCCGAAAAATGGGCAACCACACAAAATCATCTCGGTATTGCTTACGTTTACCGAATCACAGGTGAGAAAGCACAGAATATAGAAGAAGCGATCGCTTGTTACCAACAGGCTCTTCGAGTTTATACCTTTGAGGCATTTCCTATTGATTGGGCAATAACTCAATATAATCTCGGTATTGCTTACGCTGACAGAATCAAAGGTGAGAAATCACAGAATATAGAAGAAGCGATCGCTTGTTACCAACAGGCTCTTCGAGTTTATACCTTTGAGGCATTTCCTATTGATTGGGCAACAACACAAAATAATCTCGGTAATGCTTACCGTAAAAGAATCACAGGAGAGAAAGCCGAAAATATCGAAAAAGCTTACACCACCTTTAAATCTGTCATAGAAACAGTTGACTCTTTGCGGAGTGAAATTCTTTCTGGTGATGAGACAAAACTTAAACACGCAGAAGAATGGAATGGAACTTATATAAACATGGTAGAAACTTGCCTAGACTTAACTAATATCACCGAAGCCATTGAATATGTTGAACGGAGCAAAACCCGCAATTTAGTTGACAAGATTCTCAGCCGTGACTTAAAAACCATCTTTCCTGTAGATGTTGCCACTAAACTAGAACAATACAGGGATGAAATAGCCATAGGTCAATATCAAATCCAGAATTGCAAAGCTGAAAATCTAAAAGTATTAGCACAACATCTCCAAGAATTGCGACAGCAGCGGAATGATTTACAAGGCCAATATTTACGTATCGGTTCTAGCTTTCAGTTTGATAAATTTCAGAACAATTTAGATGACCACACTGCCATTGTAGAATTTTACATTACACGGGATAAGCTGCTCACTTTCATCTTTACCCACCAAACTCAGCAGCCTATCGTTTGGGAATCTGATCCGAAAGACTTCAAAAAATTTCAAAAATGGGTAAATGGGTATCTCAGAGCCTACTACAACAAAAAATCCCATTGGCAACGTCGCCTGACTACCCGTCTACATTCCCTGGCGCAAATTCTGGACATTGATGAAATCATTCAGCAAATAACCCCAGAGTGCGATCGCTTAATTTTAATCCCCCATCAGTATTTACATTTGTTCCCCCTTCATGCTTTACCTATCAACAGTCAGCAGGGAGAAGGTAAATCTGAAATTCTGATGGATCGCTTTCCAGCAGGGGTAAGTTATGCCCCTAGCTGTCAATTACTGGAACTTGCTAAAACCAGAAAACGCCCGAACTTTACCCACCTGTTTGCCGTTCAAAACCCCACTGATGATTTAGTTTACACTAATATCGGAGTAGAAGTGATTAAAGGCTACTTCAATCCACCACCAGATACAGAAGTCCTCGTGGAAAAAGCTGCCACCAAAGCCGCCATAGATAGCAAGCCTCTCAACACTTACCACTGTGTCCATTTTAGCTGTCACGGTTACTTTAACTACGACAAACCACGTAAATCAGCTCTGATTTTGGCAGATGCCCACCTCAACCCTGCACCGGCTGAACTCAATCCAGAACAACATCTACCTTTGGATGACGGTGAAGTAATTGACTTAGACAAATGCCTCACCTTAGATGCAGTCTTTGCCCTGAAATTAGAACAGAAATTAGAACAATGTCGTCTTGTCACCCTCTCAGCTTGCGAAACAGGATTAATCGACTTCAAGAATAGCAGCGATGAATACATTGGTTTACCCAGTGGTTTCCTAGTTGCGGGTAGTCCAGCAGTAGTTAGTAGCCTGTGGAGAGTGAACGAGTTGTCTACAGCGTTGTTGATGATTAAATTTTATGAGAATCATCGAAAGATGATATCGTTGGCAGTTGCCCTCAACCAAGCGCAAATTTGGCTGCGGGATATCACAAAAGAAAAATTAGAGGAGTACATTGACAAGTTACCTTTGACTGTTGTTCAGCAATACATAATTAAGGCTAAGTTTCACAATTTTAATTCTACCGATAAACCCTTTAAGCAACCATTTCATTGGGCGGCATTCTGTGCAATTGGTCAATAGGAGTTAAGACTATGAAAGCTGAAAATTATCTATTTATATCTGCTTTTGAACAACTGCTGGACACCCAAGCTGAGTTGTTTAAAGACTCAGAAAAAAGGGAACTAGAAGCATTAATTACCTCATTACCAAATGATACTAAACAGCTAGCCGATGCGATCACTCGCTGGTGTATTTCTCACTCAGACATTAATAATGCTTTGATGGCTCTAATTGCTAGCAAACCAATCGTGGAGCAGGGACCTGGAGGCACTTTCCCCACTGATGAAACTAAAGCTGAAGACGAAAAAAACCAACGGGAAACCCTGATTAATGAGCTCCGCAAGAGTTATCCCCCAGAAACCCAAAAACCCAACACTCCCAAAGGCTGATGACTGACACCGCCTTGCCAATCAAAAACCCCAGCGTCACCCTTTATGCCTTCCATCTCTGGCAAGACTTAAGCCAAGAACTGGGACAGTTGCGACCGGATGCGGATCAGTTGTGGCAACACTGTGCTAATCTCAGCCAACCCCTAGCTATCCCAGAGCTGAAATCTTTACCTGAAAAATTACAATCCCCTGCAAGCCAAACAGCGATCACAAGCGATCACATAGACTTACTCCCAGGGAATGGTCGCTTAACATATACGCCACCATTGCAAATAGAAGGCTCTGCCCTAACAGTAGAGGTCTATCCCCGACAAATTCATGACACCTATGCCCTTGACCTAACCCTGTACTACCAAAATGTCACCGTTGCAGCCAGTCAATTTAGTCGGTTAAATCCCCAAGGGTGCCTCCTAGCCAGCAATATTCAACCTTCTTTAGGACAAACCTTGGTGCTCTATGGCGAACCAGTGGGCACTCCCGAGGAGGATAGAAAGTTAGCCGATGCCTGTGTGGATGGTTTTTTCCAGAGAACCGACCAAAAACCCCAATTTACTGCATCTGGGCAGTTATTTGGTAGCCCAATTTTTGCCTATGACAATGGTAAGGAGAAACCAACGGAGCAATGTCACCTTCTGGTCTGGTTAAACCGTCACCCAGAAACCTTAAAGCTGATTAGACCTCTCCAAAAACTTGAAACTTTCTCAGGCACTGCTTTTCAGCGATCAAATTGACCAAGTCAATTTTACGTTGAATTAACGCTATAATAAGCTTAAGAAGCTATTGATGTTAATTTAGCACTA